>DDZT01000092.1:2781-19520 GCA_002346435.1 Anaerolineales bacterium UBA3001 | reverse complement strand
TCACTTGGAAAATCTATAGCTAGAGCCATGGGACGCAAATTTATACGAATGTCACTTGGAGGAATGCGCGATGAAGCAGAAATTCGCGGTCATCGCCGCACATATATTGGCGCTATGCCAGGTAGAATAATTCAGAGCATAAGACGATCTGGCTCGAAAAACCCCGTGTTTATGTTAGACGAAATTGATAAGTTAGGGATTGATTTTAGAGGAGACCCCGCCTCTGCCCTCCTAGAACTGCTCGACCCCGAACAGAACCGTTCATTCCGCGACCATTATCTGGATGTTGACTTTGACCTTTCCCAAGTATTCTTTATTACAACTGCCAACATGCTAGAACCTATTCCACCACCACTGCGAGATAGAATGGAAATCCTCGAGATGTCTGGATATACTGAAGATGAAAAGTTAAATATCGCACAAGACTACTTGGTTCCTAGACAAGTGTACGAGCATGGACTACGAAAAAAAGAAATCAAGTTCAAACCAGATGCCCTTATCAATATAGCAAGATATTACACCAGAGAGGCAGGCGTACGCAATTTAGAACGCAATATAGGACAAGTTTGCAGAAAAGTAGCCACCCATATAGCTAGCGACAAATTCAAACAGGTCACAATAAACCTGAAAAAAGTGACTGAATTTCTGGGCAAACCTCAATTCTTTTTCTCCGAAGAAGTAGCTCAACGTACGGCAATCCCAGGAGTAGCTACCGCGGTAGCATGGACACCATTTGGAGGAGATATTCTATTTGTTGAAGCCACTAAAATGCCAGGTGAAAAGGGCTTCCAATTGACTGGCCAACTTGGAGAAGTAATGCAAGAGTCTGCGCAAGCAGCATTATCTTACATAAAAGCGAATAGTGATGCCTTAGGCTTATCTTCAAATCATTATCAAAATCATGATATACACCTGCACGTTCCATCAGGTTCTGTGCCAAAAGATGGCCCTTCAGCCGGAGTAACTATGGCAACTGCACTTGCGTCATTATTCTCACACAAACCAGTCAAACCAGACGTAGGAATGACTGGTGAAATCACCCTGCGAGGTCAAGTTTTACCAGTTGGAGGAATTAAAGAAAAAGTTCTTGCAGCACACCGAGCTGGCCTGACCACCATAGTACTACCTAGGCGGAACGAAAAAGATCTTGATGACGTACCAAAAGAAACACGTAAAAACTTAAAATTTGTACTAGTTGACAGAATCGAGGAGGTATTTGCAGAGGCCCTAGTAGCTCAATCCAATCCTGCAAATAAAAGTTCTAATTGAATCGTAAATATTCTTCCCCTAAGCGCAGCTGGCACAAGGTAGACCTTCATATACACACGCCGGCCTCAAGCGACTACCATGTTCAAGATGTTAACTATATAGACATATTACGCCAGGCTGCTCAAAAGAATCTAGACATCATTGCATTTACTGACCATAATACTGTTGCTGGATACAGAACAATGCTAAATGAAATAGAAGATTTAGAACTCCTCGAAAGACTCGATCGGATGGATGATAAGGAGAAAAACTTACTAGCAGAATATCGCAAACTGCTTGGGCAAATCTTAGTATTACCTGGCTTTGAATTTACTGCTACTTTTGGCTTTCATATTTTAGGTGTATTTTCCCCAGACACACCAATTCGATCAATTGACCATGTTCTTCTCAATCTAAATATACCAGCAAAAGACTTAGACAATGGATCTTCCACAGTTGGTGCAAGTACTGACGTACTAACTGCTTACAAAGCAATAACCGACGCCGGTGGAATAACAATCGCAGCTCATGCCAATTCTACTCATGGAATTGCTATGAGAGGCTTCAAATTTGGCGGCCAAACTAAAGTAGCATACACACAAGACGAAAATCTGTACGCCTTAGAAGTAACAGATCTTAGTTCAACAAGCCGACGATCTACATCGAGGTTCTTCAATGGATCAAAGCCCGAATACCCACGCCGTATGCACTGCATCCAAGGCTCTGATGCACATCGACTAATTCGAGACACTCAAAATACGAGCCATCTTGGAGTGGGAGACAGAATAACTGAAATGCTCTTGCCTACAGCAGATTTCCACTCTGTACGCGATCTACTTCGTAGCGCCAATTTTAGTCACACACGTCCTTATAGAGGAACAAAACGCGAGATTGATTATGTAAGATCAGCACAACAAGAAGGTGCTAGTATTATCCAAAGTTTCCATCCTAGAATCACCAAGCGTGGCGGCCATTTGTTTTCTGTAATCTCAGACGTATGTGCTATGGCAAATACCAACGGCGGGGGCATTTTTGTTGGAACAACAAGTGATGTAGCCTCACCACATACTGGGGTCACAAATATATCGCGCACTACAGCCACCCTTAGAGGAGAGCTTAGCAGACGTATTACACCGTCTCTAAACTGCTCAATAGACAGCCTTACCAGCCGAGGGAAGAAGGTCCTACGAATAAATGTTCCGAGAGGTGATGACCCACCCTACGCGATAGATGACAACAAGATATTTGTGCGCGACGAGTCAGAAACCACTGCTGCTGTACGGGACGAAATAGTACAACTGACCCAACTCGCACGCAAGAGAAACAAACCACATTCAGAACTAATTACTACTAATCCTGCAAGAAAATCAAGGTCACGAAAAATTGGCCCGCCTAGAACGGGTGTTGAGATAGTTGCAACTGAAGAACGTGACGGAACCATATACCACACTATGCGTGACCTACGCAATGGGAACCAGGTAAAAAATGTCACCCGCGCCTCCTCTAGACGATTATGGCACTATGCCATAATGCAAAGAGAAAATGATATCAGCATGAAAGACATCAAGGTCAAATGGCAGGGCAACCTTGGCTTTATTAAGCAATACAGGAAAGGTCCAATCACCCGAACAGATTTATGCCAACGAGCCAAAGATGGCAACATTCGCATATATTATGGCGTAACAGAAGATGGACTACATGGACCTTGGCAAAAACTTGCCAAAACCTCAAAGCAAAGTGAATAAATCAGAACCTGATAAGTATCCAACAGTAGCAGTACTCACTATCAGCGACCGAAGTGCACACGGTCTTCGTAAAGACCTAAGTGGTCCAGCAGTTGTACAATCTATTCATAAACTGACGGGATGGAATTGCACCAAAATCGAAATAGTTTCCGACGACACAACGGAAATAAGTGCAAAACTATGTGGATGGGCTGATGAAGACAAATTCAATCTTATCATTACTACTGGTGGTACAGGAATGTCTATCCGAGATGTGACTCCCGAAGCCACTCTCGCAGTAATTGAGAGAGAAGCTCCAGGAATAATGGAAGCAGTTCGAGCGGCCAGCCTATTGATAACACCATATGCAATGCTTTCTAGAGCAGTAGCTGGCATACGCGGGCGTAGCTTAATTATTAATCTTCCAGGAAATCCCAAAGCTGTAAATGAAGCACTTACAGTACTTGCGGCCGCACTACCACATGCATTGGATTTGATCTCAGACCAACATAACAGTAGCCAGCAACATTCCCGTAAGCCAGATATTGACCCAGAATAGACGATTATCACTCACAATAGTTCCATTTTAGTAGCTCAAACTAATGCTAAACAGCATAACTAAAACACATCATAAACCACACGCAATTGGTATATCCATAATTTTTCTGACTACTATTATATTTATTTGGCCTGTATTAGTCGGTGGTGACTGGCACATACCTAACGGAGGCGGAGATTTAGAATCATTTTTATGGCCTACATACAGATTTGCTTCACGGAGCCTGCAGACTGGCATTGTCCCATTATGGAACCCTTATCTACATTCTGGATCACCATACGCCGCTGACAACCAGTCAGGATTGTTTTATCTGCCAAATCTAATACTAGCTTTATTACCAAAAGTCTCATATCGCGCAATGGAATTATTAGTGGTGCTACATGTCTTCATAGCTGGAGTAGGCATGTACTTTGCTGCCAACCATCAATATAACCCCAAGGATATTAGACCTCCACTTGCAGCAGCCTTAGCTTTCCAATTGTCATCAGTATTTGTTACACACATTGGCAATCTAAACATAATTGCCAGTGCCTCATACCTGCCCTGGGCATGGTTGTGCGCTCTACGTCTCCGCGAGAGTCAAACACTAACAGCCGCCAGCATACTAGCAATACCATTATCATTATCAATATTTGCTGGGCATGCTCAAATGTCACTAATAGTGTGTATACCGATAATTATTTACACTGTATGGCAACTCACAACAAACGAGACAAAGCAGAAATGGCTTGGTCTCATTTCGTATACCGCCGTATTGACCATTGGCTTATCAGCTATCTTTGTATTCCCTTCTGTAGAAATGTCTCAATATACACACAGATCTAGCTTCACCTACGAAGATGCTTCGCGTTTTGCCATTCCCGTAGAAGGACTTGCCGGAATTATTTCCCCACTCCTGTTTGGTCGAGGCGCAGAGCATTTCTGGCCCGGATGGGATCGAGTAGAATTGGGCTTTGCAGGACTGACTACTTTATTTCTTGCAACAATTGGTTTGCGCAAAAAAACGCTCCGCACACCTTTACTATTAATTGCTGCTACAGGAGTTTTAGTCGCCCTTGGAAATGCCACCCCAGCACATAAACTAATGTATGACTATTTACCTGGCTTTTCCCTATTGCGAGTTCCAGCAAGATTTATCTTACTAACAAATTTCAGTGTTTCAATGCTAGCTTGTGCAGGACTACATTACTGGCAAACCGAGAATGCCATCAATAATCATATCTCAAATCATCTCTTAAACACAACTATATTTGCAACAATAGTACTTGCAATAGCCTGGACTATTGCTTCTGACAAATATCCTAATCCTGGATCAAACACTTTGACAATCACTGTCATTATCTGCCTGATAACACTATTGTCAGCCAAACTTGTTGGTCCCAGATGGATAACATTGTTGCTTGCAGTTGAACTGATTGCATTAGGCGCCTGGATAGAGATTGACTACCGCAATCCCAATAAAGGATATATAGAAGGGCCTGCTGTCAAATTTCTTAAAAACCAGCCGGGGCCTTATCGTATAGATGTAGCAGCGACCAACTGGCAACCAAATGCACCTTTAGTTCATGAGATCGAATCCATAAACGGATTACATAATCCTATGACAATTTCACATTACGACCATTATTACTGGTCTGTAAACTATCGTGGTTCTCCACAATACAACTTTCTCAACGCCAAATTTCTAGTTACGGACAAAAATAAACCGGCAGCGGACGCTTCCTTCATACCTATATACGATGAAGACAAACACGTAGATATATACCTTAATACTAATTCGCTATCAAGAATAAATCTAATCTACAATAGCATTAATGTCGACACCGAACTGGAAGCATTTGATGCAATTCATAGTTCGGATTTTGACCCACTCCAAAATGTCGTTATTCAAGATGGCACAATAATAAACAGTAATGCACCGGATATAAGCTCTTTAAGTTATATACAGTACACATCACACTCTCGCAAAATTCAAGCCATTACTACATCAGATGCTTACCTGGTGTTTAGTGAAGTATGGTACCCAGGATGGTCCGTTACAATTGACGGAATTCCTTCCAATTTCTCAAAGGCGAACTATGCATTTCGAGCAGTATATATACCTGCTGGAGAGCATATAATACACACGGAGTTTAAGCCTCAAATCTGGTATGTGTCACGTGGAATTTCAATTTTTGCTCTACTCATAATAATATTAGCAACCGGCTTACCTTATCTGTTTAAACGCAGTACTATTCAATGAAAACCTTTTCCATCACCCGACTATATCTTATAGCAATCATTAGCGTTGCAGGTCTATTACGTATGACATTCCCTGGGCTGAGTGAATTCAAAGCTGATGAAGCCCGTCTCTATGCATCATCACTACATTTCATAACAAATTTAGAAATACCTACACATGGTATTACATCGTCAATAGGCATCCCGAATTTCCCCATAAGTATATGGCTCTACGCCGCTCCCCTCACATTATGGAAACACCCTTATTCAGCAACAATATTTACTGGGCTATTAAATACGGCAGCCCTCATAATTTGCTGGAATATTACCAAACGCTTCTGGAACATACGCACAGCCTTAATTGCCACCACACTCTTTGCATCAAGTCCTTGGGCAGTGATATTTTCAAGGAAGATATGGGCACAAAACACGCTTCCTTTATTCGTAGGTGTCTGGGCACTTTCTGGTTTAATAACACTACATGAGCGGCGCAAATGGCTCACTTTTTTACATGGCTTACTCACATTTTGCATACCTCAAATCCACTTCTCTGGATTAGCACTAATCCCGATAAGCCTTATAAACCTAATAATAGTCCGCAAACAAATAAACTGGAAATACTTTGTTGCTGGAGCTGCCAGTGCAATAGCACTAGCTTCACCATTAGCAATGCACTTTAGCAGTAATGGGTCTTTGCCAACACTAGGTCTACTCAATGAATTATCAATACCAACAAATTTTGAGTCTCTAGAATACTATTGGATGTTTAGCATAGGTAGTGATATACATTCTATTACAGGCCCCACCAAATACACTCACTTTCTCTCATCCATTCCTAATTACACTGCAGTTCATTGGTTTTGGACTATCCTAATCATTTTCGGTTGCTCCAGCCTATTAATTAATAACCGCCTGCACTCGCCAGCGACGCGCCTGTTACTCTCCTGGCTCATTGTGCCTCTACTAATACAATATATAAGCCCTTTTGATGTGCACTTACATTACTTTATTGTAACCTTTCCAGCTCAATACATTGTTGCGGCCATAGGAGCAGTTGAACTTTTAAACATACTAAAATCACGCATTTTATATATAACCTGGTGGAGCATGTTTTTTGCAAGTGTGTTATTACAAACTTGGGCAATCGTCGCTTTATTGCAATATGTTTCAGTACACAATACACCAAATGGATTTGGCACACCTCTATCAATGACAATGACCGCTATAAATAAAGTGCAACATCTATATTCCAATACCAACTCAAGTGAAGTTTTGATAATAGGCATTGGAAATGATCCAACAGTACACGAGTACCCAGCCATATATAGTGCACTACTAAGCCAAATTCCTCACCGTTTTGTCGACGAGAGATACTCAAATGTATTACCCAGTCTCCCCGCAATAGTACTTGATCACCAATCAGGCAACCCCGAGACGATTCTTAGCCATTATCACCAATTATCATCCTCAAAATCATATATACCACTTCGGCCAGGCGAAGGCATCATAACAGTTTCTCAACTATTACCAGTTGAACTTGAAACAAATACCTATCGACAATTTACGTATCCACGCACCTTAGCAAATGGTGTTTCAATACTTGGTTATTCTACGTACACTACAGAAAATAGCTTGGACTGGGAGATTCATTGGACTACTGGGGAACGCACCAATACCATTTACCATTTTTTCAACCATCTATACAATGATGATGGTGAAAAAATTGCCCAATCTGACGCCCCATCATTCCCGGCCCACCAATGGAAAGAAGGTGACAGAGTAATAAGTTACTTTACAAACAACTTCGATAACCAAGTGAAGCAATTAAAAGTCGGTATGTATACCTATCCAGACTTAAAAAACATATTATTCTTAGATGACTCAGGAACACCTGTGGGTATTGAAACAACTGGGAGATGGCTAAACAATTAATTATCTCTACTAGAAAACAATTGAATGGCACTACTTAAAGATAAAAGGCAATTCAGTAATACTAGCAACTTGCCATTAAATCAACAATCAATATATTAATTCTTAATCGTCTGTTGTGCCTGGCAATTCAATATCTAATGCTCTTAATGCCTTCTTAAGATCTATCAAACTTTTGCGGCCGAATCCAGATATTGCTAGCAATGCCTCTTCACCACCCTCATTGAGCATCGATACGACATCTTCAGCATTATTGATATTAGCCTCAGACAGTGCTGACAAAGCTCTCTTACTTAATCCAAGCTCTATCAAAACCACTTCAGACGCTATGTCCTCTTGAGACTCACTAGATTCTTCACTTTCAGTCACATGCTGTTGTCGTGCCTCAAGTTTTCTATAGAATCTTTCTACCTGACCTTCAGTATCAACTATCCTCTGTTCACCTGTATAAAAAGGATGACATTTATGACACAAATCAGTATTTATGGATTCCTGTGTCGATCCAGTGACCCATGTATTACCACAGGAACAACTTACTGTCGCTTCAGGAAAATACACTGGGTGAATATCAGATTTCATGATTGTTATAAGTCCTTCGACTATCCTTCCAATGTCATCACAGAAACTTTTTTCTGACCACTTGGTAGGCTATCATAAACAACTTCTCCATCAGCTATGGCATAAAGTGTAAAATCCCTACCAATTCCAACATTAATCCCCGGTCTAATTTTAGTACCGCATTGGCGTACTATGATGTTTCCATTCCGTACCTTCTCACCGCCAAACTTTTTCACACCTCTTCTCTGCGCATTACTATCACGCCCATTTCGACTCGATCCTCCACCTTTCTTATGTGCCATATTGAATTCCTCGCTGATGCTTATGCGCTAATCTTATCAATCTTTACTCGAGTGATTTCTTGTCTATGTCCTTGTTTCCTGCGATATCTTTTCTTTGGCTTATATTTGAAGACCAGTGTTTTCGCCCCTCTTTCATGAGATAGTACCGTGCCTTTAACACTAGCACTCTCAAGCAAAGGCGTACCAACATGAACCTCATTATCATCTGATATTAGCATTGCAGAAAACTCTATCTTGTCACCCTCTTTTTGTGGAAGACGGTTAACAGTAATAACCGAGCCTTCCTCTGCCCTAATCTGGTGCGAGCCGATTTCAAGTATTGCAAATTTCATATAACCCTCAGCCCCCTATACACAATTGTACCCCGTCAAAGCGGGGCACCGAGAAAATTATACTAGTCTCAATCATCATTGTCAACAAACAATAGACTAGTACGAATAATATTTTTTGCATTAATATCCATATATTCTAACAATTCGCTAGGACGACCAGTAGCCCCAGGACAGGCCGAAAATCTGACAAACAATTCCTGTGACATAGAATCGCCTCTCACAACATGCAGTGCTTGAATTAAGGGTCGCATATCATACTCCTTGCCTCGACGCTGCCGAATTATCGACTGCATACCCAACAAATTGTCTATAATTTTCTGAAGTTCATAGATATCTATACAGTCTCCCAACTCAATAAGATATTCAGCCGCAAGCAATCTTGATTGTAATGATTTCTCTTTTAGTTCAACGCCCGCTATCTTAATCACCTCTATACCACTAGGCAATCCAGTTGCCAAGTCCTTTTGCAAAATATCAGTTGAGATATTTTCTAACACCCATATGTCAAGCAATTCGCATTCACTCATAATTCCTAGAGGCAATGCTGAAGCTAGCTGCATCCTAGGCTGAGGATTGAAACCTTGCGAATAGGCTATCGGCACTCCAGCGCGTCGCAATATCCTAGCCCAGGTTCTATGCAAATCCAAGTTCCCGATCCAACGCGCCTTTCCAAATTTGGAAAATGTAATACGTATCCTGTACATGTTACATACTATAATACCCCGACATGATCAACTATGTCTACAAACGTATCCCACAACTACTATTACTAGTACTGTGCCTAATAATAGCTATAGTACAACTTGACAAAACAATAGTGAATCAAGGCTTGCAAGCAACTTATTATAGAGATGCTGAACAAGGTATACCACCAATATCTCGTATCGAAAAACTTGTAACTATCAGCAGCAACGATCACTATGGAGTCTATAACAATTCAATAGATGTCAAATGGGAAGGTTATATATGGTCTAATAAGCAATCAATCATACATCTATCTGTTCCACAAGATCTGGACGCGCATTTGGTACTAAATGAACAAACTGTTATAAGTTCAATCGCAAATACAGAGCAACAGCCAAAAAGCGTACAAACCGAGTTGAATCAAGGTTTGAATACCATATTATTTCGCCTATCAGATTCAGTCATAAACAACGCCTATTATTCCGATGGTCTAAAGTGGAAAACGCCATTAGGAACTCGATTGATTCCAACAAAGTTTTTGTTTCCATCTTCTTTACCAGACAATCATGCAATTACTGCCATTGCATTGCGATACTTACAGGACTTATTTACCTGGACAGTAGTATTTATCATTGGATTTGTAACACTCACAATACTATTGCGATATTTACGCTCGTGCACTAGAAATGAAAAAGTTTTCATAATACTAGTTGTAATATTAGCCTTCATATTTCGACTGATCTACCTCAACAACCTAATTAGCAACCTTATAGGATTTGATGCTCTAACTAATGGGTCTGATCAGTTAGTGTACGCAGCCAATGCACGCGATTTAATGCGCGGACTATGGCCTGGAGATATTGATTTTTACAGACAGCCAGGCTTTACTTGGCTATTAGGCACATTGCACCTACTCTTTGGAGATAGCTTAAGATCATTCCAGATTATCCAAATCCTTTCTGGATCTTTATCCTCAATTGCAGTCTACTTTCTAGGGAAGCAGATTTTTAATGTACATACAGCTCGTCTATCAATGATTATTTGGGCAATATTTCCTCTGTCAATCTTCTACGATGCGCAACTGCTGACTCACGCAATCGAAGCTCATTTCACCGTTTGGATATTATGCTCATGGTGTTCAACCATTAAATCGAAACAACATATATCTACTACACAACCCAACTTGCTTATCTGTGTACTATCAGTGGGCATAGCCTCGGTCATACGTCCAGCTTTCCTAGTATTACTACCATTAATATTAATCTCCATTAGACCCCTTTTAGTACCTAATAAGTTGCATATTCAATTCTCTAAACTAATCGCTCTACTAGCAATTGCATTCATTCCAATTCTACCAGTCACTTATCACAACTATTACTATAGTGGGCAAGTACAACTGTTTTCTGCTAATGGTCCCGTCACTTTATATCTAGGCAACAATCGAGATTCGGCCGGCATAGGTCAATACTCTCCCGCATTCCTAGCTACTCATGAACTAGTAAACAGAGGGAAAACTACCTTTGTTGAGCAAACTATAAATGACATTCTAGGAAACCCCCAACGCTGGTTAGGACTTATGGTACGCAAAACCGCTCTTTATTGGGGCAATCTAGAGATTCCTAATAATGTTGATTTCTATAGAGAAGGCACCAACATATCGCCACTACTAAACGTTTTGCCTATACGATTTGGCACACTTGTAGTACTAGCATTTACAGGGATTCAATTAGCTATGACTCAAAGACAGCAGTATCAACCAGGGAAATGGCTGCTCCTATCCATGATTGGAGTACTGTGCATTACAACATTGGCGTTCCACGTTGTTTCTCGATTTAGAGTACCAATATATGGACCTTTGATGCTCTTTTCTGCTTTTGCACTTACTGAAACTAGTAAAAGGATAATTAATAGAGACACTCTACTGATCGCCAAATCACTAGGTATCCTAACTATTAGTAGTACATTAATATTGGCACTACCCTATATTGCCGATAACAGCGTACCTCCACCAATTCAAACGCAAGTCCCTAAAGAAAGCATCGCCGACAACATATCGTTTGGAAGCAAGTTGACTCTACAATCACACAGCAGTATTAGTTCAGTTGAACCTGGAGAACCTCTCTCTATCAATCTTTACTGGTCTATTAACGACCCCGTAATTTCTGAATATCATGGGTCAATCCAACTGCTAGACCAAAACGGCAATAAAGTCACACAGACTGACCACAAACTTGGTGGAGCATCATTTCCTTATCACACTACGATGTATTGGGGTACAAATAGCATTGTTCGTGATGAGTACCTTCTTTATGCACCAACAACACTAACAACTCCAATTGCGCTTGATTTGTTAGTTGCAGTCTACGACAAACAAACAGACAACCGCATCGGAGAAGCTATCATTGATCGCATATCTATTACTAGCAAAGACACTCCACCCATACCAACAACTGCTACAACCATCAATGCTAATTTGGGGCCTGTATCACTATCTGGATTCACTCATAAAATAGATGAAACTACCCTAAACCTGACGCTATACTGGAATTCAATAGAGCCATCATTGGTAGATGGAGTAATATTCATACATATATATGACGACACCAATAATTTCATACAAGGCCATGATTCGCCTCCACGCCAAGGCACTTACCCTATGGGATTATGGCAGCCCGGCGAAGTAATATTTGACACTCATCAAATACCAATTGGTGAGCTCAACAATCCCAAGTACGATCTTCAGATAGGCATATATGACCCTACTTCAGGAGCACGTTTTAATGCAGTCGATAATACTGGGAATAATATCTTGAATAATTCACTGCACATATTAGAACTAGAGATCAACTGATACACACACATCATGCACACTACGGATAACAAAACCATCACATACATTGTCACTGATCAGATCAGTTTGAATGCCACAGATTTACTACAAGGAGATTACAATGTCACGGTAGGTGTAAACAGCCCTATTGACTCATCACGACCAACTACCACCAGTGACAAATCTGATTCATCTAATATTGACCACCTAACATTACATCAACTAAATGTTTCACCTTAGAAAATCCATCATACCAATATTATGTTCATCACAAGAAATAAACTAATACTGATAGGAACGACAATACTCTTACTAGCAGCTTGGTTGCGATTAAGTGATATAGGCGCAGACCCATTTATGGCGGATCAGGAACGGATCAGCGTGTTAGCCTCGAATTTTGCTCGCGATGGTGACTGGCAAATCCTAGGAACAAGGATGTCCGTAGGCAGCTTAAAACACTCGCCATTAAGTATTTATTTATATGCACTTCCTTACAGCCTAGATGATAACCCAAGAATTGCAAGAATATTTACCGCCCTGGTTAATCTAATTGCCGTTGCATTAGTTCTATTAATTGGTCGGCGTTATTTTAGTCCCATCACAGGACTGTTAGCTGCCTTGTTTCTTGCAATCAATCCAATGACGGTACACCACAGTCGTTTCATATGGAATCCTAATCTAGCACCTCCGTTTGTAATGTTATTTTTATTTGCAATGTTGCAAGGTTTTTATAGACAAAAACCTTCAGGAAGACTCGCTCACTTACCAATGCTATCCCTGGCTGGCCAATGCCATCCTACTCTGTTCCTCCTAGCACCAATGGCATTGATAGGTTGGATACATGCATGGAGACATTCCCAAAGCAATCGCCGCGAGATGGTCATCCAAATTCTGCTAAGCGGTTTAATATCACTTGTTCTGATGGTGCCATGGATTACTGGCCTGTACAGACATATCTCTACTTTACAATATCTCCGACAAATACCCCATCGTGATGCGCCTGGTTGGCAGGAAGTGATACACATGATCTATTCCGCACTGGGCGGTTCATTCGATACATTCGCTCAAGATGTTCCTTCGCTGCCTGCTTTAAGCATCCTAACAATTGTAGCTACTCTCTGGTTAACCGCACGTGGACTTGTCCGGGAAGATGGTTTGCCAGGCCTTTTGGCAGTAACAGGATTTTTCTCAATACCAATCGTCGTTATTGCACTCTCTACTCCTTTGATAAAAACCATTACTGAAACACTATTTTTCGCGAAAGGAGTAGAATTAAACTGGTGTATTTGGATGACCATGGGCAATGCATCTCTCATCCAAGCCGCATTCATAGGCGGAATATTAGTACGCGACTCCCAAAAAAGTCGTTTATCCGGTTTTTGGAATTGGTGTGGCCTGTTAAATACTAAATATCTGGTTATACCAACATTGCTCACACTATTAGGAACGACATCAATTCTAATGCGGGCACACTTTCAATATGATTATCGTGCGGACACCGGGTTGAAATCACTATATGCGGGAAAAAACACACTTGATGACAGTGCAGATGCACTTAATTATGCCAAGCAGACTGCAACTGCCAATAATCAGGAAGTAATACTGCTCGCTTCTAACCCACCTCTGCAAACCTTAAAATGCGTTGGATGTAGGCATTGGGAAGCACTAATGCTAACTAAATCCAATAATATTCGAGTAATATGGGATGAGTACGGGGTTCCCTTGCCTGCAAATGGTGCGATACTCCTTGCACCATTCAACTATACCGCACGACCTCTCCTGTTTTCTGACACCGAAACTATTTTCACCTGGTTTGCAATAGCCAATCTACCATCTTCTGACCAATTTAGACCTGATTTGCCATTGGCACAACCTGCGCATTTCTCTAATGGGGTCACGGTCTTAGGATTTTTACGTGAAACTCCTAACAGTATGCCTTCATCTGGGAAGCCGTGGGCTATACACATGCTTTGGCTGACAGACACGCCTAATCCCGCTCAAAACAAATTCTCAGTCCAATTGATAGACAGCAATGGAACGAAATACGGACAAGTAGATCCACCTGCGATAACCGGTGATCCACAGCAACCTGGCGAACATATACTGAGTCGATTAGATTTTCAAATCAGTCAAGATGTGCCTGACTCGGGGCCTTTGTATCTTCGTTTTAGTATGTACAATGAGGCGGGTCAGTCAGAAATTATAGATTCGACCATTACAAGCCCGAATATTCTCCAGATTCGCCGCACCGCAATACCATTAGCGAGTATGCTAAACAATTTAGATCTAGACAGTTTTTCAATGGACAGTACACTCACACAAGGACAACCACTAAATATTATTGCCAACTGGAAAACACTCCGGCATAACTCAAGTTTAGATTCACTCATCATAGAATGGCAGTTAGCAACTGATGACATGTTAGAAACAAGTCTATCGGCGGCTGAAGTATTGTCTACATTGATTTCTAATGATTCCGGAGCCGAAAAGAGACAGCTAGCAACTGATAACACTATTGTATTTGATCAAACCACTAAGTTGCTTACACTGTCATCTATAAACAACATTCCCAGCAACACATATTTAAAGGAGCAATACAAACTACGTATACCAACTGACTTATCGGCTGGAAAATATCGACTTACCTTATATGTAAGAGATTTATCAAATACTGAACGTGTGCTAACTTTTTCTGACCATCTTACAATCACGCCTAGGAAGCGTACATTTACTTCACCGAATATGGCCCATTCTGTAAATGCGCTTTTTGAAGACAAGATAAAATTATCAGGATACGATACAAACCATAACCACAGTCAATTGCATTTGACATTACACTGGAAGGCAATGGGACAGATCGATACTGACTACAAATACTTTGTGCACGTATGGGATAAAGACAAACTAGTTGCCCAAATCGACACTATGCCCGCCTTATATCAGTATCCAACTTCGTGGTGGGCTCCCGATGAGGCATATAGCGATCATATCGAAATAGATATTAGTCACCTCCAACCCGGACAATACAAACTTTCTGCCGGTATTTATGACCCTACTAACAACGATCGTCTAGTAATAAGCGAGGGAATAAATAGCGATACTTTAAATAATACTATCAAACTACTACCTTTAGTATTAGAAGAATGAAATTATGGGTCAATAAGTTTTAGTTCTTGCAATGGTGGGATGTCATTCATCATTCCATCCGACAACTTGTTCCAAATAATCCCACAAGCAGGTTTGCGATGCCCTTCAACATGGACAACACGTTTAGGAGTAACAATATAGTCACACACGGTGTCAAATTCATCCACTTCTAACTTTACATCTACTAATTGAGCCTCATGCACAAAAGCAATAACTTTAGTACTATCCACCACTGCACCTATTTGATACAACATAGCCCATTCCAAATCAAAAAATCCATGGCCCTTACCGAATCTAACACCAGCACAATTCACAGCTGATGCTCCAGTAACCAACATGTCCAATTTGTGATTATCCCTTATTTGACTGAGACTAACATAGTGACCTGCCTTTTCAATATTATCAAGAGATACGGAACATCTAGCCATACCCTCGCCAACATCCTCAGGCGACAAAACTACAAAGCCACGCCGTATGCCATAGGTCGGCATAATTTGAGTTTTACCGTCTAGCAGGATTTGTTCTCTAAGGCCCTCTATGCAATTATCCGGAGTAACAAACACAGTGTTTGCTGATTTATACAAATCTAACTTGACTAAATTGTCCCTGGCGCGATCACTGCCGTTAAAATCGGGGATGAATTGATCAAAATCCAAATGAAATCTGCTGTCGGGTATTGCAACTTGCCTCAATTTTTCCCACACCAACTTTCTAGCCGATATCTTGTCCATTACTTCATTGTTCCCTACAATACATAAATACCATAAACATTATGTGCTAATTTAGATTTTTAAGATTAAATTTCTGCCTCAAGTACTCCAACACCACCAAATCTATACTGTCAGTGTTGCCATCAATACTCCAACGCTCCTCAAGATTCTCCTTACCCACAAATGACCAAAATGCCTGCTTGGAAGCTTCATTCCATACACCTATTGCATCTACCACATCATATCCTTGACCTTTTAGCAAAAACTGCAATTCCGTTGCAATTTGCTCATCAATAGTAATCATATCTGAAGCAACAGCACTTCCAAAGAAAAGATGGTGCATTTCTACTAGCCTACTAAGTTTATTTACCGGATCTTGATGATCGTCAACACGCAAGTCCAGATAACGGTCAGTATCGCCCCCATAGCCACCACCTGTCTTCACCACCACAATTGCTGCGGACTGTTTACCTCTACTATCTCCTCCCGCCGCATT
>DDZT01000092.1:0-2479 GCA_002346435.1 Anaerolineales bacterium UBA3001 | reverse complement strand
TCTCCTCCCGCCGCATCTCCAGCCTCCAGAGCAGCAATAAGCCTGTCAGCCAACTCACCTTTGGTAGAAACAAAACTTTCTTCCATAGCATCTAAGGTTTCTGGTCCAATCAAAATATTACCCTGGCAAGAGTAATATTCGCCTATTAGATGGCCTGCCCATTCATGACAATTTATACCTGTATGCGCAGCAACACCTCCATGCGCATCAACAATTGCCAACTGTCTAGTTGCTGATGCCGGATCATCGGCAATCAGTGCCGATAGTACTTCAGATGCTGAATAACCTCCCTCTAACATCTGCAATCCATCTGGACCAAATCCAATCTTGGCATGGGCTTGCGTAGCAATTGCTCCAACCTCTGATTTTGCCCAAGAAACGATAGACCCAACAGCAAGAAATTTACTAGCGACAGCTACACCGAATGAGTTGTCTTTTGGATCAGATGCTACTATTGAAAAAGTATTGACACTGATTGACATTGGGTCTCACAATAGGACTATGTTTATATAATGCCTAAAGAATCAAGTAGTCTGCACTAATTAGACATCATGTTGATAATTTTTACAGGACAGCATCTGTCAGTTTATGTTACTAACCTGCCTCAAGCAATCTGCGCTCTACAGCAGCCACCACCGAATAGTTAGGGTCACAAACATTACCAACTCTTAGTTCCAATATCTGCGTAATCCATAGCAGAGCATCAGTACTATTCATATCATACTCTGCAGACACCCAGTCAACCAAACCCGTACAGGCAATTCTTGTTGCATCCTCAAGTGGTCTGGCGCTACCCACAACCATCATATAGTCCTCGTTGGTTATTCTTGGCCACCCAATAGCTTCGCCTTTTATAAGCTCAAAACGACAAACTAAATTAACCGGCACTTCACAAGCAACACCCCCAATCTCACCATGACCTTGAGTGGCGTGTCCATCACCGCAAAAAAACAAAGCACCATCGTTCAAAACAGGTAAATGAACGGTATTACCAGCGCATGTCTCAGGACAATCCATATTGCCCCCATAGTGCGCCGGAGTTAGTGCATTAATTGCTTCAAGTTTTGGCGCTGTACCAATAGTACCCATAAATGGGGATAATTCAGTACTAAGATCACCAAACCAAACTCGATTATCACGAATAGGCAACTTACGCACTATGTCTGGAATAGATTCTGTCAACATTTCCGTGACTGCAGTTGGCGTTAGCAGCCCAAATTTAGGCACCAACCCGGTAACTGCCCAATCTCGAGTAATTTCAATATCTTCGATATGCACTAAAAGAGTATCTCCATCCTCGGCACCATTCACAAAAATAGGGCCTGCCTGGGGATTCAAGTAAGGATACTCACAAACATCAGAAAACTTCTGGTCTTCCTCTACTAACAAGTTTTCAAAACAATCGACGCAGTGTATTCTTACAGTCTGCCCTGGATCAACTTTAGCGATTGGCTCATGTGCTGCAGAGTACGTATATGGATATTCTCTTCCCTGATATACATTCAGGATACTTTTACTCATAGCAACGCCTCCTATTATCTAGATAATGGTCAGTTGATGTGTACAGCAATAAAGATTGTACTATTCTTCCATCTCCAATCGCACTCGTTCTGAGAATTTGTCTATATTAGCTACTGCATCGTAATATTGGTCTAGATCACTCATCATGGGTGCACATATACTTTCAACATAATCATCTAGTGTCTCGGAACCTTCATATGCAATCATCGAATCAAAGCAGTCTGATGACGATTGTAAATAGTTCAATGCTTTTGTATACCAATCTTTCAGATTCTCCTCAAACCTTATGAAATCAAGATTAGTCAGAACCTCTGCTCCCATATTCCTTAAGGATGTATCTGTAATACTAGAGAGACAATTTGGAGGAGATACACGTAGCAATTGCGATTGCAATACCTGTGCCGCATACTTCGCCTTAGCAAGTCTATCTAACCTGTCTTCATCAGAAATAGATTCATCCCAGAGCGGGAGTATCAATTCTTCATATGCTTGATGACTCTGTATGAACGGATTGTAAAACGCAGTATATACCTGATCCAGGCACTGGATAGCATAATTCATGTCCGCATTAACTGCTTCGTCATCTTGTTCTGCTCCATCTATTTCTATATCATCATTTGCAGTATCTTTTTCACCAGAATCCTCTTGCATGTCGGCCACGTGGACGATCTCTTCTCCCCGTACAAAAGCAGCCATATTGGAGATAACCTGATTTCCGGCCATCGAAGTCATGCCAACCACTACTACTATCAAAATGCCAAGTATCACAAGAAACGTTTTGGATTTAAGAAGATTTATCACGTTTACACTATCCTATAAACACTAATCCAGCTAAACTTGAATTAGTTCAACATCAAGTCTTTTTTTGCCACGCAAATGTCTAGGTTTCACCTCCGGACATTCCCATGCATCCGCTGCAGTTTGTTTCCGTAATGGTATAAATTGGGGTAAAATCCCG
>DDZT01000087.1:1183-2689 GCA_002346435.1 Anaerolineales bacterium UBA3001 | reverse complement strand
GGCAGCAATCATAAAGTCTTCACCCTGATTGGTAACCATCATTCCTCTCATCCCAAGAGCCCAAAAACCTAATGAAGCAAGAACAATTGAGGATGCAGGTAATACAGCATGATGAACTACATCCCATGCGAAATTAAAACTCCACTCTGGTAATGTGGCCACTGCATATCCACCAAAAAGCGGAAACCAGTCAAGATTGAATGCAAAAATATAAATCAATACAAGGGCAAGTAGATAATAAGGTATTGCGGCCAACGTAAGTATAGGCATGAATATGTATTGAAGGAAATTAGGGGACTTAGGCCAACCCAATAAGGCGCCAGCAATCGTCCCTACAAAGAATGCAATAAATGTACAAACTGCTAGCAATCCAAATGTCCATATGACGGAATCGCCAATTAATGAATTAACAGACTTGGGGAAGTAAGCAATTGATGGCCCAAAATCAAATCTGAACAGATCTGCCATATAGTTACCATACTGAACTATTAATGGCTTATCTAAGCCAAATTTTCTAGAATACTCAGCTGCCATCTCTTCTAGACCTGCCTGCATATGTCCACCTCTTTGGGCTTCTAGTAACAACTTCTCTTTTACAGGATCTTGACCCGATAGTCTTGGTATTAAAAATATTGCTGTACTGGCTATCCAAATAATGAGTAAAAAAAACAAAAATCTTCTAAAAATGTAATTTGTATAAATGCTAGCTAAAATATCCCGAAAGGTCATAATTTAATTTCCCTTAAATAGTTTATTCAAATTTTTAGTATATATATATAAAGCCTGAAATATATTCATAACAGAATAACTTAGTAAATATAACCCTGATTGATACCTTTTACAAGTGTTTGTTTCAAAAATGTTTCTAGTATGTTTCTTAAATTATTGCATTTTTAAAAATTGTGGTATTATTCCATAATCATCTTAATTGGTGTGAGTTGTGATTTTGTTATTTTTCAACTTGAACGCTGACTAATTTATTAAGATGGTTTTTAAAAACTACGTACGGGCAACTGCCCGTTCATAAAGGAGAATAGGTAGATGAGTCGAAAACTTCTATCATTAATGCTTGCCGTATTGATGTCTCTTTCTCTTGTTATGGTTGCTTGTGGTGGAGACGATGATGCAGAAACTGCATCTTCATCAACATCATCTTCTTCTGAGTCTAAGTCAGAAGTTAAGATTCTTGAAAAGAGCACTCAACCACCAGCGAAAAAAGAGGAATCTGCCAGTTCTAGCTCGGGTGGACTCAAATCAGTGGACCGTGCAAAAACTTTCATAACCTTCCAAGGAGGTTCTGAAGGTCGACACACAGACCACGAACTGTGGAACCCGTATGCAATTGGTGCTAACCACCAAAGAGGTCCGAACATTATTTATGAACCTCTAGCTTTCTTCAGTGCTTTCGCTGATGAAACTATTCCATGGTTGGCAACAAGCTGGGATTGGAACGGTGACTTCACTGAACTTACAATTAACCTTCGAAAGGGAGTTAACTGGAGTGAT
>DDZT01000087.1:655-1070 GCA_002346435.1 Anaerolineales bacterium UBA3001 | reverse complement strand
TTCTGAAGGTCGACACACAGACCATGAATTGTGGAACCCGTATGCAATTGGTGCTAACCACCAAAGAGGTCCAAACATTATTTATGAACCTCTAGCTTTCTTCAGTGCTTTCGCTGATGAGACAATTCCTTGGTTGGCAACAAGCTGGGATTGGAACGGTGACTTCACTGAACTTACAATTAACCTCCGAAAGGGAGTTAACTGGAGTGATGGTGAAGAATTCAACGCAGATGACGTTGTATACACCCTTACCACTTTGAAAGACTATGCTGAAGAAGTGCGATGGGGAACTGACATTGACGCAGTAATGGATACTGCTACTAAAGTAGATAGCCACACTGTTAAGGTGTCACTAACTAGACCTGACCCAAGATTTATGTTCTTGTTGACTTACAAGTTCGATATTGGTGTTTAC
>DDZT01000087.1:0-543 GCA_002346435.1 Anaerolineales bacterium UBA3001 | reverse complement strand
GAGTGATGGTGAAGAATTCAACGCGGATGACGTTGTATACACCCTTAACACTTTGAAGGACTATGCAGAAGAAGTGCGATGGGGTACTGACATCGATGCAGTGATGGATACTGCTACTAAAGTAGACAGCCACACTGTTAAGGTGACACTAACTAGACCAGATCCAAGATTTATGTTCTTGTTGACATACAAGTTCGATATTGGTGTTTACATGGTTCCTGAGCACATTTATAACGGCCAGGACTGGACTACATTCAAGGCTTTTGATGTAGATGCTGGACTTCCAGTAACTACAGGACCTTGGAGAATAGTAGCAGGAACACCTGAACAAAAAGTATTCGACCGAGCTGATTCTTGGTGGGGTGAAGGAAAGTCAGACCTTAAAGGTTATGGTGTACTTCCTGAAGTAGAAAGAATTATCTACTTACCAGGTACAGGAGACCAGCAGACTACTGCACAAGCTCTAATTAAGGGTGATGTGGACTATGCTGCAATGACTACTCCTAAAACTATTAAAGAGACTTTGTCTCAAAACTCTAAGCT
>DDZT01000055.1 GCA_002346435.1 Anaerolineales bacterium UBA3001 | reverse complement strand
CCCTCGTTTTCACGATCTTCACTATCCACTACAATTATAAACTTGCCATTACGAATATCTTCTATGGCTTTTTCAATTTTGCTGTATGGCATGGGTAGCACCCTCCACAAAACGTTCCACATATTTTCCTAGCATGTCCACCTCGAGATTTACCAATTCACCTACATGCTTACTTGGAAGCACCACATGCTGTTGAGTGTATGAAATTAACATAAAATCAAACGCATTGGCAAAAACATTAACGACAGTTAGGCTAATACCGTCTACAGATATAAATCCTTTAGGAACAATGTACCTAAGGAGCTCTTCTTTAGCCTGAACCTTGACCCAAAGTGACTCATTTTCCGGGTTTATTTCTAGAATAACACCTGTACCATCCACATGACCTTGAACAAAGTGTCCACCTATCCGACCATTAAACTGCATAGATCGTTCAAGGTTCACAAGGTCACCTTGTTTCAGATCACCTAAATTTGTACGACGTTGCGTCTCAGGTGAAATACCAACAACAAATGAACTTGTGGATACTTCAGTAACCGTAAGACAAGCTCCATTTATCGCTATACTATCGCTGACCTTCACATCATGAAGCACTTGTTCGGCATCCACGGACAATACCATTCCACCATCTACTGTCCAAATCCGCCTCACAGTACCAATCTCTTCAACTAAACCAGTAAACATTCATCACTCACTACACGTATATTGTATTAGCTATGCAAATCACTAACTACATCACCCTTTACTAGTATGTCATTACCTATATTCTCAGTCACTATATTGGATAGATGAAGTGCATCTGCAAGCCGGCCTATCCCTGGTTCGCCAACAGGTCCTGGAGCATCTTTTCCACCAATTATAATAGGAGCAAAGAAAGCACACACCTGATCCAGTAGACCATCTGCCACAAATGCACCAAGGATTTCACTTCCACCTTCCACAAGCAAGGTGAGCATTTCCTCTTCACCAATCTTATTTAATAGTGACTTCAAGTTTACACGCCCATTAGCATCTTCGGGTAAATTCCATATTGTGACACCTTGTGACTCAAGCCGCTTGCAGTAACTAGGTTTAGTTTGAGAAGTCGTTGCCAATACTGAATTTCCAGGAGTATCTGGATTATACACACGTGCTTTTGGCGACACTCGACCTCGACTATCTAGCACTATACGCAATGGATTGCGTATATTTTCATTAGAATCTTGCAGCCTTGTGGTTAGACTAGGATCATCAGATAGAACTGTACCTGCACCTACAAGAATAGCGTCAGTAACGTTTCTAATGTGGTGGACACGCTGTCTTGATTGTTCACCAGTAATCCATTGGGATTCGCCCATATTGGTTGCTAGTTTTCCATCAAGACTTACAGCGAATTTAGCAGTAACCCAAGGTTGCCCACTGGCCACATATTTGAAAAACGGCTTATTTATTTCTGCAGCTGCAGATTGACTAATACCAGTATGAACTGGTATACCAGCATCACGCAGACGAGCATGACCTTTGCCACACACATCTGGATTAGGGTCTTCAATAGAAGAATATACTTCTTTTACGCCGGCTGCAATTAATGCGTCTGCACAAGGAGCTGTACGACCATGATGAGCACAAGGTTCGAGAGTAACATATAATGTAGAACCTTGTGCAGATACACCAGCTTCTGCTAAGGCCACAATTTCAGCATGAGGACCCCCTGCTGGCCTTGTAAACCCTTCACCTACTATGTAACCATCTTTCACCAGTACTGCACCTACCATTGGATTTGGGCTCGTTCGTCCTTGTGCCTTCACTGCTAATCCAAGCGCATGCTCCATGTATTCTTCGTGTACTTTAGTCATAAAGTTTGTAATCCTGTAACATGCCTGAGACACTACAAAACATTGATGCTTTACTATATACACTTCCAAGCATTATAATGCAGTTAGATATCCGAATGTATTATACATCCACTTCATGCAGACACTAGATGACTACGAAACATCGTATATATCATTTATCAGTAGTTTGTTGACCTAATTTGTATATTGATAGCCAAAACAATGCATGATACCCCTTCAAGCAAAACTAATCCCACAATAGTACTTATCGCCAACCCAAACACATATAGAGGCAAGTCATTTGCACGTGCAGCTGACCGGCTCGACCTCCATATATTATGGGCAATAGACATTCCAGAGAAACTGGCTTCTGAATGGAACATGTCTTTGTCTGTTGACTTCAGCAATCACGATGAATCTGTCGCAACTATTGTTGACCTAGCGAATACCAATCACGTCGTATCTATTTTGGCCATAGATGATTCTGCAACTCTAATCGCAGCAGATGCGTGCAAATTACTAGGTCTACCACACAATAGTCCCTCTGCCGCAGTTGCTGCGCGCGACAAGTTTGTAATGCGCCAGAGACTACTCTCTAGTAATATATTGTCTCCAAAATTTAAATCATTCCAACACAATGCAAACCCAGAAAAAATTATAAAACGAATTTCTTATCCCTGCGTACTAAAACCCCTATTACTCAATGGAAGTCGTGGAGTTATACGAGCTAACAACCCTACCGAATTCAAAACAGCCTGGCACCGCATACGCAATATTCTAAGCAACTCTGTAGGTACCCACATCATGGTAGAAGATTACATTCCTGGAACCGAAGTAGCAGTAGAAGCATTGATTAGCGACAAGGGCATTAAGATCCTAGCCATTTTTGACAAGCCAGACCCATTAATAGGTCCTTTCTTTGAAGAGACAATTTATGTTACGCCTTCACGACTACCGCAAGAAGATCAACTCGAAATTGAAAATACATTGATATCGGCGGCAAGAGCACTTGGGCTAAGGTTTGGTCCTATTCATGCTGAATTTCGTATCAACGAACAGGGTGTTTGGCCTATAGAAATAGCAGGAAGAACTATAGGAGGATTATGCTCCAATATTCTTAGTTTTGGATCCGTATTATCGTTGGAGGAGTTAGTTTTGCTGCAGGCAAGCGGATCAAACATCGAGAAATTTACTGCTGATGACCGTAGTAAGGGAGTCATGATGATACCTATTCCTAAACGTGGCATATTACGTAAAATTACTGGAATAGAACAAGCCAAGTCAATTGCCGGTATAGACAACATAGAAATAACTGCAAAATTGCACTATCCCTTACATACACTACCTGAAGGCGATGGATACTTGGGTTTTATTTTTGCGTATGATAAGTCGCCTTCTGCGGTAGAAAATGCACTTAGACAATCTCACTCTTTGTTACAATTTCAGATTGAATCTGAGATAATGCTGGAACAAATAAAATGAACGAATTACTACTTTTGTCCTGGAGCACCCTTTCCCTGAGGAGCACCTTTACCGCCTGCACCAGGAATACCTGCGCCTGTACCCTGCCCTTCTGGAACCCACTCATCTGGAACTCTAGCATCCTCACCAAAGAAGAACTTTTCCATTTCGTCCGCCAGTGTCTTAGTAGCCCCTGGATCAGCAAGGTTTAATCCATAATGGTTAATGAGTAATGTGGAATGTTCACGCCACATCTCCCATCCTTGGGCCGATACATTTTCTAGTATTCTCTTACCCAATTCACCCGGAAAAGGTTGTTTCTCTAAACCAGGTAACTCACGACCTAGTTTTACACAATGAACAGTTTCAGGCATAGACATACCTCTCTTCGAATTCTATACTTTGGAACACAAAGTTCTTTTTCCATTCAGCCATTTTTAGCTTTGCTAGAAGCTAAACAGTGTATTACGGGTGTAGTGTTACCAGTACCACCAGCAAATCATTCCTTACAGAACGATCAGATAGCTTTGCACACCCACGCTAATGATACCATTATTAACTACGCGCGCAAATATGCAGTGCCAATTTGGAATCCTAACACCTTGCCATCCACTGTAGAATTCGACGTTATTGTAGTAGCATGTTTCCCTAATAGATTGTCTGAACATCTACTAAACCGAGCACAGCTTGCATCCGTCAACATACATCCATCCATATTACCTGAATACCGAGGGCCATCGCCACTATTTTGGCAATTACGTGATGGACTAAGTGTTGTTGGTGTCACATTACACCACATGAATTCCTCCATTGACTCCGGTGATATAGTTTCTCAAATGGAGATCGAACTACCTTTGGGAATATCAGGTTCAAAAGCTGACCAACTGCTGTCCAAATCTGGTGCCGATTTATTGTTGGACGCATTGAAAAATCATACGTTTACTCGAAAACCACAAATTGGCAAAGGGTCATATCAATCCTGGCCTAATTCAAAGGATTGGCATATACCTACTACCTGGCCTGTGGTAAGAGCCTTCAATTTTATCAAAGGTGTCGAGAACTGGGGAATTCCATTTACATTGCTTACAAAGAAGGAACCAGTAAAAATTTGGTCCGCATTAGGATTCAGACACAAAACAAGCATAGTGGGTTATATGCGCACAAATAAACATGGTCAAAAAGAGGTCGGATTTTCAGACGGATGGTTACAGTTTTGATAAAATGATACGTAAGGAGTCACAAACATATGCATTTATACTTAATAAGACATTGTCAATCCAGCAATAATGCAGTACTAGACAAAAAACAATCACAAGATGAAAATGTTCCGGGTGGTGCTTGGATAGATGAAATGGTTCCAGACCCACCACTCACTGAGAAAGGCAACAAACAAGGGAAGTTGCTGGCTCGTTTCCTTTCCGAACATGGACATTTAAATACCAGTCACAATCAACCTCATGATACACAAAATACAGCTGGATTTCATATATCGCACATATATTGTAGCTTAATGACCAGATCAATTGTCACAGCCCAGTATGTCAGTCGAGAATTACAAATCCCACTGGTTGTCTGGCGGGACATACATGAATGTGGCGGTGTGTTCACTAAGGATACTGAGACAGGCGAACGTATCGGATTGCCAGGACCAAACTACTCACATTTTAGCTCAACATATCCTGACCTGGTAATTCCAGAACAGATAGATGCCGACGGATGGTGGAACCGACCTACTGAAAATCTTGATGACATACAAAAACGTGCACAAAGGGTCCACAATCAGATTTTAGAGCGTCACGCTGGCACGGACCATCAAGTAGCTATGATCACACATGTTGG
>DDZT01000088.1 GCA_002346435.1 Anaerolineales bacterium UBA3001 | reverse complement strand
ATGGGGAATTTTCATAACACGAGTAGCAGATGGTTCAGCTGCTGATATAGGTGGTCTTCAAGCTGGTGACATTATTGTTATGCTGGACGATATACCTCTTGACGGTGATCATCCTTTCATAAATGTACTGTACTCTTACCAACCTGGAGATACTATCACTGCTAAAATCAACCGAGAAGGCAAAGAGCAGATCGTGACAATTACTCTGGGCGAAATTTAGAGCTGAAGAAAATCACTAGGCACCATAAATCCGTCTGCATTCTTCAAGGGTTATTGACGAATCAACCCACACGCATGTCCATCTGCTAGCCATGCAGTAATCTAGAATATCATCCGGCTGTGCAGCGTTAGGCAGACTGCCAAACAACAATCCCAATACTCCCTTATAACAATAAGCAACAATCCAGGAGCAGATAGGATATTGATCCATCGTAGCTAATCGACGAAACACATATCTATTGTCAAAGAAACGATCTAATGCATGTACAAGCAACTTAAATGCTCCATATAAACGTCCTTCGTACTCAAGTGCCTTAGTCACCAACATTTCTTTCTGTCTCGCACTCAATCCCCCTGGCACACGGGACACAAGCACTCTCGATTTCAGAATTTCATAGGATTGAATAGACCTAACTACAACCTGCACCCCAGCGGTATCTATAACTTCAATAGAGTTTCCAACTTTTGTAACCAAGGCACTGTGAGACGACCATGACAACTTTTCATTCGATGATCTAGTTACCCATCTTATAATCCTTGAAAAAAGACTGCGTCCCTGGACGTGTACAATGTCACCCACTTCTATGATATGTGGCTCTAACTTCAATAATTCCCAGCCTATCCGAGTCGCTGGCTGCTCATGCCAGTAATCTAGTTCGTCAGGATTATCATTTAATAGGATAGTCATAATCAATCCAACTACAAGTATTTAGAAACATTCGATATTGATCAGATCACAGTACCAGATGTCTGAACAGAAGACCTACCAAAAAAAACGAATACTACGAACAGTAAAACCGATAGACCAATCACAATTAAATTTGAACCTGCATATCCGTAACTAGCGTACACCAGACCACTTGTGACACTACCAATTGCAGCAGTTACACCTATAAAAGCTTCGCTCACCCCCTGTGCCCTTCCACGTTCTTCTGGCCGTAATTGGTCAGACAACATAGCTGAACCAGCAATGTAACAAAAATTCCAGCCCACACCAAGCAAGAATACTGCAATATATAGCGTTATAAGTGTATCAGCAAAACACCCGCTAATTCCGGAAACAATTAACAGTACAATTCCTAGAGCAACCACAGGAAGTCTTCCAATTCTGCTAGTCAACCATCCTGTCCCTGAAGAAAAAGCAAACATACCCAAGCTATGTATCATCACTGCTCTGGCAATAATAGGTACTTCATAGCCCTCATAATTCATATGCAAAGGAGTGACTTGCATGACAACTGTCATTCCCAACCACGATATAGCCATTACGGATGCTGCCAGTATCACTGGATATTGCCCAAAAATCTGACGCATCGATCGTGCTCTTTCAGTTTTTTCTGTCTCAGTAGGTTTATTGCTCGCTTCCATTTGTCTGCTAATTAATAATGGGTCTGGGTGTAAGAATAATTGATTTAGTGTAATACCTACTAACATAAGACCAATCGCCATAATGAATGGGATTGCTAAAATCGGCATTCCAATTAACTCTGTTAAAGTCGGGCTAGTATCCATTAATAGACTGCCAGCCAAAGAACCGATAGTGCTAGAGAAAGCGATTAGACCAATGGCTTGAGCACGTCTTCCAACAGGCTGCACCTCAGCGGCTATGAAACGCATCTGCTCGACGGCACTACGTGACATTCCAAGGAAAAAAGAACCTGACAGAAAAAGCCACAAAAGACCATTGACTACAGCAATGGCTCCCAAACTCATGCCAAATATAGCAACTAGAAAGCCAACATTGAGACCTAGCCTGCGCCCTACACGATCCATCAGCCATCCCACTGGATAAGCTGCAATAGAACGTCCAATAAGCACCAAAGTTGCTGGTAAACCCACGGCCATATCATTACCAGTCAGGTTAACTGCAATGATAGGTGTAACCGTAAGTAACCCGACTATGGCAGTAGAATGCAAGCATTTAGTGACAAACAATATTGTGGTAATGCGCTTTACTATTGCTGTATCCGCGTTTTGCGTAGCACTCATAATCCGTAGAAGTCTACCATCTCTTGAAAAAGATGATAGCCATTCGAAACGAACTGTTTGCCTCATAAGATGCCACAGCACCAACATTTACTTGCTCAACAAAAAAAATGGTGTCTTAGAAACTTGACATTGCTACGATTCAACTGATACACTGCTGTAGTTGCCTACTGTCAAAATGACAGAAGTTGATATTAGTGTGGACTGTTTCTTTTTTTGTTTTTTTTGATGACAAACCTGTTATAAATGAGCGAATTCCTGCAAGTCACCCAAGCAGCTATTAAAGAAATTGAGGCAGGCAGGATTGCGTGCTTAGCGACAGTAGTACGTGCTCGTGGTTCGGCACCCAGACATCTAGGAGCCAGAATGCTAGTCCTAGATAGTGGTGATATACGGGGCACTATAGGAGGAGGCACACTCGAGCATAGAGTCATCGAAGATGCCCTAAAATTACTTTCTAATGGCAGCAAAGAGCTCAAGAACTATGTTTTTGATCCAAACGGCAGAAGTGGGTCAGTTGGATTGTGTGGTGGAGCAGTAGACATACTTATGGAAGTTCTAAGACCAAACCCTACATTATTGATTGTTGGTGCAGGACATATTGCAAAACCTCTGGCAAAAATCGCTGCTATACTCGAAATGCGCGTTGTGATAATAGACGATCGCAATGATTGGGCAAATAGTGATCGTTTCCCAGATGCCGATTCTATTTATATAGTGGATTACGAGGAAGCTTCCGAAACTCTGGGACCGATACCAGAGCCTATCACCTCAAGTACTTATGTGGTTATTACAACTTGGGGATATGATTTGCCTGCATTAGAGCAAGCTCTTGCAGCAAACCCAGCATTTATATCACTGGTTGCGAGTCCATCAAAAGCTCGAGAACTTTTCCGACGTCTTATCGAAAATAATGTTGAACCTGCAACATTGAGGCAAGTGTATACTCCTGCCGGTCTTGATATAGGTGCTGAGTCTCCCGCTGAAGTGGCACTCTCAATACTAGCCGAAATAATAGTAATTCAACGCGGAGCCAGTGGTATGGCACTTCGAGAACAAAGAGGCGAAATGTTGAAACAATTGTTAAAGTAACAACATTAAGCAACAGTAGTTGAGTTAATATATTCAATTTCCTTTGCATGCAAACTCAAAACGAAAATGTAGTCCAGCAAGGTTTTTCTAATATCACACACCTAAAAAGATTTTTGGGCAACATATATGATTAGTCATAAACCAACAACTGATTTTACGCACCCTATAATCCGATCTTATTCTCGCCGCAAAATACTTAAGCTAGCTGGAGCAGGAGCTTTAGCATATACCGGCAGCCTAGCTACAGCCTGTAGTAGCCGAAGTTCGTCAAGCACTAAGGATGTACCAATTAAAATCGGTGTGCTATTACCATACTCGGGAATATATGCTACTTTGGGCGATAGCATTAGTGCTGGATTAGAAATGTATCTAGACCAATCAGGATACCGGGCAGGTGGAAGGAATGTTCAAATAGTTGCCGAAGATACAGAGATGAAGCCTGATATAGCACAACAAAAGGCACGCAAACTGATTGAGCAAGATAAAGTAGACTTAGTAGCTGGTATAGTTAGTACCGGGGTACTCTACGGACTCCGAGAATATTTCCATAACAACAAAAAACTCCTTATTTGTGCTAATGCCGGAGGAAATAAAATCAGCCGTGATATGAAATCGCCCTATATTTGGCGGTCATCTTTCAGTAACTGGCAACCGAATTGGCCACTTGGATTATGGGCTTATCACAATGTAGGCAATAAGGTATTCATGAGTGCACCCGACTATGGTGCTGGACACAACATGGTGGATGCATTCGCTCATAGTTTCCAATCAGCTGGCGGCACAATACTGGGCAAACAATTTACACCATTTCCTTCTATGGGAGACCCGGCACCATTTATCACAGAAATCCGCAAATCCAACCCGTCCATGGTTTTCTGTTTTTATAGTGGAAGTGCTGCAGTGGCATTTGTAAAAGCCTACGATGAATTTGGTTTAAGTAAGGACATACCTCTAGTGTGTTCTGGTTTTGCAGTCGAAGAGGATGTATTGCCGGCTCAAGGATCAGCTGCGCTGGGAGCAATAAGCGGACTGCACTGGGCACTATTACTTGAGAACGAAACTAACCGTAGGTTTATAGCTGCATATAAGGATCGCACTAATGTGGATGCTAATGTTTTTGCAGTACAGGGTTATGATACAGGTAGAATAATTTCCCATCTTTTGGATGAGGTGCAAGGAGACACTAGAGCTACTAGTAGAATGCTAGAATTGCTACATGACGTCAGTTTTAGTAGTCCCCGTGGCCCATTTAAATTAGATTCCAAATCTCAGAATCCTAGCCAGCACATATATGTAAGAGAAGTCAAAGAGATTGGAGGAAAGCTTCATAATGTAGTTATTGAAGACCTAGGTGAATTTACCGATCCAGGCGACAATTCTCTCGGCTGAGACAAAATCTTGACTGAGATCAGCAATAAATATGTGATGCGACAAAGTAAGTATTTATTCCCATAATTACATGAACGACCTGATAGTTCAATCCATTAATAGCATTGTATTCAGTATGCTGCTATTTATTATGGCTGCAGGACTATCCCTGATTTTTGGACACATGAACTTTATCAATTTAGCCCACGGTTCATTTTATGTCTTAGGTGGATACATAGGTTATACAATGATAAG
>DDZT01000051.1 GCA_002346435.1 Anaerolineales bacterium UBA3001 | reverse complement strand
TAGCAATTGTTTCGCCTTTTGAGACCATGTCTCCTATATTAGTCTTTTGCGATTGCATTTTGCCTGAACATGGAGCCCTTAGAACGCGTTCATTGGAATAACCATTCACTTCTTCTGGCACTCTAGTATCAGGAATGGCACCTACACCTTGTTGCGAATATACTCTTCCCAGTCTATGTCCCCGTTGAGTCTCTACAACAACATCACAATGATCTCCAACGATAAATCCCGGCCCTAATCCTACGACTAAATCAGCTAATTCATTAGTAGTATCTATGTTTCTTTTTAGCATTCGCGCATCAACCACCACACTAGGATTGATTTCACTAATACTATGTCCACCAGGATCTATTACTACAGGTATTGCTCCTGGAGACAAATTATCAATTTTGCCTATGTCAGTCTTTTCAAAACAAACACCTTCCACAAAATGCTGGCCAACAAATATACATTGAGCCGCAGCGACTTCTCTTCTAACAACTCGCGGACTCTCAATTTCTAATACAACAATTGAAAACCCAGACTTATACAGTCTATAAATAGACCCAGTTGCAATGTCTCCACCGCCACGTACTACAATAGTGACGTGATCACTCGCCATATACTGAATGGTCAATACCTCTTAATACTCTCTCAGGAATGAGCGGGAATTCATCAAACCATATTCCAGTTGCATCATGTACAGCTGCAATAAGAGCTGGAGCGTACGGCAAAAATGGCATCTCAGCCACTCCTCTTAGACCCCAAGGACCTTGTGGGTCTGAATACTCAAGTATCACCGCTTCGACACGCTCAGGAACATCTAGTGAAGTAGGAATTAAATAGTTAGAAAATTGCGCGGTTTCTATGTATCCATCTCGTGAAACCAAATTCTCTAGCAAGGTGTACCCATGTGCCTGAACTACAGCACCCTCAATTTGACCTGCTACCTGTATAGGATTAATTGCCCTACCAACGTCATCTACTGACATAACATCTACAACCCTTATATGACCCGTTTCAATATCCACTTCAACAATCACTCTCTGAGCAACATACCCATATGTTATGTTTGGGTCGCACTCTCCAGTTTCTGTATCTAAAGCTGTAGTTTGCCGAGGTACAAATTTATATTCTCCAATTGCTGGTCGTTCCTCTGATTGCCAATTCTCTAACGCCAAATCAACGGCACCACGAATACTATTTCCTGCCATAAAGGTCAATCTCGATGCAGATGCACTACCTGAATTTTTTGTTAAAGCTGAATCCGCAGCTTCAAGCTGAATACACTCAATCGGAACCCCACACGCTTCAGCTGTCATTTGTACAAAAACAGTGTGTGCACCCTGACCACATTCTGCCCCAGCATGATGTAAAACCACTCTTTCTATTTCTGATCCACCATGCAGTTCAACCTTAGCCCAACACTCTTCCGGAAAACCAAACGAAAATCCAACATTCTTTAATGCACATGCAAACCCATAACCCTTACGTATGTTAGATGGCAACGAATTGTCCACCTGAGTAATTGGCCAATTTGACCTATCAGCACATTCTTCCACTACCTGCCTAATTGTAACTCCCTCCGGATATACAGACTTGAACTGACCTATAGAACCATCACTAATAAGATTGCGCCGGCGCATTTCAACCACATCTATACCCAATTTATCTGCTAATTTATTAACCTGACTTTCTGCAGCAAATGCACCCTGAGGACCTCCAAAACCCCTGAAAGCACCACTTGGCACGTTGTTTGTGTAAACAGCATAAGCATCAACACTGACGTTTGGTATATCATAAGGACCAGTAGACTGTAGAGTTGCATTGCCCAAGACCTTTGCCGATGTGTATTCATAGGCACCAGCGTCAGCTACCATCTTGACCTCAGCTGCCAGAATACTACCGTCAGAAGCAGCACCCCATTTTGCGTGAATATTGTATGGATGACGTTTGTGATGACCCAAGATTGATTCTTCACGGCTCCAAACAATCTTGACCGGACGACTTATTCCACGCTCATGCAGATGCCACGATGCTAATGCTAAAACTATCTGCACTGATACATCCTCCCTACCTCCAAATGCACCACCAATTGCCGGGTGAATAACCCTCACTTGATCTACAGTTAATCCAAGTGCATGGGCAATTTGTTTTTGCTCTTCATGCACCCATTGTCCTGCAACCTCCACTGTTATTCTCCCATCAGAATCAATGTAAGATATTCCAGCTTCAGGCTGCAAGTAAGCATGCTCTTGCCATGGAGTATGATAAATACTCTCGACTATAACTTCACAATTCTTCCATGCACCTTCCACATCACCTGCTCTAATCTTATTATGTTTAATAATGTTTGAGTCTCGGGACTCAAACAACATTGGGGCATCTGGCTTCATGGCCTCGTATGGATCAGTAATAACCGGCAAGTCAACCCAATCAACCAAAATATCATCACGAGCTTTAATAGCTGCTTCTTCCGTTTCCGCAACAACTAAAGCTATTTGATCTCCTACAAATCTAGCGGTATCTGCACCCTTCTTGTTCGAACCAGGACCAACCAACACAGGTTGGTCACAATTGATCAAACCATATTCGTTAACGGGCACATCTGAAGCAGTCAATATAGCTATCACTCCTGGACAAGATTCTGCTTTGCCTACATCAATGCTCCTGACTCTAGCATGTGGCCGTCCTGCAAACAATATCTTCATGTGCAGCATGTCAGAAGACATCAAATCTGCTGGAAACAGTGCTTTCCCAGTTACTTTATCGAGTGCATCAATTCGGGAGACATCTACGCCAATTTTACTGGTCATATCGATATAGTTTTATCTCTTAACTCATAGATTTGGCAGCACGGTCAATGGCATCAAATATCTTGTAATAGCCGGTGCAGCGACATAAATTGCCTGTTATAGCTTGCTCAGCATTACTACGACTCGGGCTTGCAAACTCTGACAATAGTTTTACTCCTGACATCAACAAACCTGGAGTACAATAGCCACATTGCACAGCACCACTATCTATGAATGCTTGCTGAAGCGGATGCAAGCCATCCCCATCCGCGATACCTTCAATGGTGACTATATCTGCTCCGTGCGCACGAGGTGCTGGAACCAAGCACGACATAACTGCTGCACCATCCAAATGGACAGTACATGCACCACATTCACCCTCACTACAACCCTCTTTGGTACCTATCAATCCAAGATCATCCCTTAACATATTCATAAGAGTTTTATTGCTAGCACCAATTACTTCATGTTTATTGCCATTAACTCTTGTAATTATTGGACGATCCAAATGTATGTCATTTGTGAGCCAAGATCTAGGGGTGAATGACTTATTATGTATTGCAAGGCCACCTCCAAGAAGTACGGGTTCATCAGGAAAACTACCTACTACATCATTGTTCAATATACAAGAAAGAGCACGACGAGTCAGAACTTTAACCATATTCCTTCTGTAATCTGCAGAACTCCTTAGATCATCGATAGGCATCACATCTTTCGAAGTTAGTATTGCAGCCTGTTCAATGGTCTCCGGATTCAGTTCATGTCCTTTCAATACCTTTTCTGCATTCTCCATCCTAATGATAGTCGGAGCTATTGATCCCAGCGCAATCCTTGATTCTCTACATAATATATTATTGGTCTTATCTAACTGCAAAATTGCACAAATATTTACCACTGCAATCGCCTGAGCTCTACGCAAACCTAGCTTTTGAAAAATGCCAATTTCATTCTTCAACAAACTGGGAAATTCTATGGAGGTCATAATTTCATCAAAACGCATTACAGTCTTACGCACCCCTAGGTAAAAGTCTGTTAGTTTGACCTTGCGCTGTCCAGTAATAGACGACAAAGTCACTACTCCATTTAGCGCGACTAACGGAGTTATTGTGTCATTTGCAGGCGATGCTGTAATCAAATTCCCCGCAATAGTGGATCGGTTTCTAATTTGTGGTGCTCCTACCTCCCAGCAAGCTTGTGCTAATGGCAAAGCATGATGACGTAAGACATCAGAGGCCGCACACTGATTATGTGTAACCAGGGGACCCAGACGTATGATTCCTGATGAATCGCGCGATATTTCATCTAGGCCAGGCACACGAGTAATATCAATAAGAGTATCAACACCTGGACGCATTTTACGATCCAACTCTATAATCATATCGGTGCCACCTGCTATTATTCGTGCGCTTGCACCATTCTCATTTAATAGCTCAAGTGCATGCTCGATCGAACCCACTACATGATAATCACGCCACATAATTGCTTGTTCCTTGTATGAACTTTTCAACTGCCTCGACCGCCCTCTCAACTTTGGCAACATCCTGAATAAACAAACCATCCGAAACTAGTTGTTTACTGATGGAATCGAGCGCAAAGAGTTGATCATTATTACATACCTCTATTTCAAGCACACAAAACTCATCCAACTCTTGACCACCATAACACACAACCACATCATCAAGGCTTAGCATACCAATACAAGATTCATCATAAAACAAATCGCGTACACTTCTAACTTGTTTCAATTCAACTTTTACGTTTAGAGGCTTACCCGCTACTATAGGAATCACCAGATTCATAGCCTCTTGGCTGGTCCACTGTAAAATATCACCAGGCTCACTGGACAATTCGAATTCAATCTCTCTTCTGACAGAAAAACGATCATGAGCCGAAATAGCAGACTTGATAGTAATGCAACTATGTTCTGCACCATAACGAACACGCATTTTATAACCCGCATTCCATATGTCGTCATCTATAGTGTCAAGATATTTGTCAACAACATGATTTGTGTTTACTTGACCTAAATAGAATTCTCCAATTCGATTGCATTGCGCATATTTAGTAAACAATGCATTGTTTGGAACACTAAATTTAGCCTCAATCTCAATCACTAATCACTTCCCATCCTAACTCTTGTAATTTAGATTCATCTAATGTTGATTCGGGTATGTCTACTAGGGTCACTGATGCCTGTGCTGCGATGGTATCTTCGCTAAGGTAAATGTATCCTTCGGCCTGCAATATTTTGTCGCGAGATTTTGTTAGTCTCCCTGTAATATTTAGAGGATGCCCTACTGGAACAGGACACCTATATTTTATGTCCAACTTTGCCGTCATCATGAAATGGTCACTATCAGCAATCATTGCAGTACGACTACAAACTTCATCTAGCATAGCAGCTATAACACCACCATGTGCTACCCCAGGATAACCTTGAAAATGCTCGGGGATAACATATTGGGTCCAAACCTTGTCAATACCATTGTCATAAAATTTGAGCTGTAAACCAAAAGAGTTTTGTACTCCGCAAACAAAGCAGTGCCTAGAATTGGGTTGTTGATATGTAGTATTTTCCATATCTATTAATTTTCCTTCATCGGCATCAATTTCTCAGGCGCGACAGCATCAATAAGAGCACGTGCAAGTATTAGAGTAGGATCTATGATAGGTATGCCATTTATATGCGAATCAACCAAGGCCAATGGTATCTCAGTACATCCTGCCAAAATCACCTCTGCTCCAGCAATAACCAGCTTGTCTACTGTCTCATACAAATCATTTTGCGCACGTTCCGACACTGGGCTAGAACAAGATTTAATACCATATTCCTCGTCCACGATTGCCGGATGCAGAACATTTTCTTGTATATACTTAGATGGCAAGATAGTCTGAATCCCCTTAATAGCAAGAGCACTCGAATAAATTTGTGCTTTAATAGCACCTGTTGTACTTAGAACACCAACACGTTTAATGTTAGCGTGTTGGTGACACACAAAATTTACTGTCTCAGTAACCATATCTAATAACTTCACTGAGCTATGACGCTCTGCAATATCCTGCTTGATCACATCGAAAATTGAATCTGCATGAGCTGTATTACATGGTATACCCACTACGTCTGCACCGCATCTATCCAAAGTCTCTACAATTTCTGCTATAGCAAGACCAGGATTTTCGTCTAAGTTTCCCAACAAGAACTCTGTACGATCAACGAGCATTGAAGGCATAGATATTAAAATGACAGATATATGATCCTGATCGAATCTAGATAAAGTTTGTTCAATGATCTTACTCGTAAGATCAACGCCTGCTTGAGGCCCTAAACCGCCTACGATTCCAATGATTGGATTATTGATATTTTGCACTATCTGTTAGATTCTCCGCTCAAGGATTCCGTTGGCAGAGCACCAATCCCAGTCCAAGTAAAAGTCCTTTCCTCGGAAGCAGCTCCCGCTGGTTGATATAATGGTCTTCCATCGCTATTAACACCTGTTTGCCTAGCAGTTACAACAGACCACTTGTAAACATGTGGCGCTGCCTCTGCCGGTTTCATATCCACATTGATAATATATCTAGTACTAACTGTTGAATCTTCTATACGTTTAGGTCTATTAGAAGTAACGTCCTGAACTGTCACAAGATAAACTTCACCCTCTCTCAGATTTACAATGGATGTCCATTGTAGACTAACCGTCTGCTCAATATATGATATTGCTTGACCATCAGAAGGATTAAGCAAATTGGGAGCTGGATACGGAGGAAGAGAGGTTTCTGTAGGAGTAGGACCAGATGTAGGAAGGGGCATATCTACAGGCACTGTAAGATTTTCGCCAATTGAAATAGCATAATCAGGAGGTAATTTCCCATTGACTTCAGCCATAGCATTAAAACTTACCCCATAATATGCTGCAATACTCGATAGACTTTCTCCCGCAGATACTATATGTACCGGCCGCGCTGCTTGAGTTAGAGCTAGCGGCATCATAGTTGCTGTAATCGTCGGTGCAGGTGTAGATGTAGGCACAGGCACCATCACTTCTTGACCGACAAGCAATGGGCAAGCCTGGGTAAAACCATTTAACTGAAGTACGCTCTGAACTGACACGTCATATGTCACTGCAATGAGTATACAGGTATCCCCTTCAACTACCTTATGTACGACCGGAGGCAATGCAGTACTAGTAGGAAGATTAGTCGGTTTTTTAGTTGGTTCTGGAGTGAAAGTAGGTACCGATGTAGCTGATGGTGTAATTGTAGAAGTAGGTTCAACAAATGGATTGTTTCCAGAAGACACCAACAAAAGTGCCAAACCACCTAAAACCATTAAAGTAACCGCTGCTACTACTATAGGCACCGGAATCCTAATGCTTGCTCTATCCCGATTAACTGTCCTTTGTCCGTATTTAGGTGAATTAGTAGCAGTTGAATGTACAATACTCTCATCACCGGTAATCGTATCTTCTGGCAACTCCGCACCGCAAACCAGACATTTGGTTGCAGCAGATCCTATTTTTGACTCACAAACCGGACATACTCTTGTATTTCTATGTCCAGTCAGTTTTGATGTATTCATAATTACCAGATTACCAAAGGATTTGGACCATTCATAACACTAATTACACTAATTGTGCTCAGTTCCTTCCAATCCCAATTCAGAAGCTACACTACGCATAGCCTCAATCACATTCGCTATATGTACCCACAACTCAACACCCAAATCCATAGCACCGCTTTCAATCTCTGCACGATTGACCCCAGATGCAAATGCCGCATTTTTCCATTTCTTGCGCACAGATTTAACTTTCAAATCAGATATTGACTTACTAGGTCTCACTAATGTTACAGCAGTAATCAAGCCTGTCAATTCATCGCAAGCATAAAGCGCTCGATCCCGTAACGATTCTCGTCTCACTCCAGTTTGAGGCGCATGACTAAGTATAGTCCGCACCATATCCTTAGGTACTCCACAATCAAGTAATATTGACGCTCCATGTGCCGGATGTGTTTCAAGCGATGGGTGAATTTCCCAATCAAAATCATGAAGTAGTCCGGGTATACCCCATTCATCCAAATCTTCACCGAATATTGAAGCATAGTACCGCATAGCAGCCTCTACAGCAAGCATATGTCTTCTTAAACCCTGACCATCAACATACTTGCAAACTATATCCCATGCTTCATCACGAGTAATACCTGTCATCTTCCTGAATTTTCATCCGATAGCATCTTATTCATATACCGCATAATACCATCCACAGACATAAAAAATGGGTTTGCCGTTTCATACTTTATTAAATCATCACTCAACAAACCAGCAGAATAAGCTCGCTCTCTATACCATCCCACATATCTAGTGACAATGGCGTCATGATCCAACCCTTCTGCAACTAAATTCTTTACATACTCCACAACTATATTCAATTCAGATATCAGTCTGTCTATATGTAAGTCGACATCATCTACTACCCCAAAGTGCGTACAAAACATTCTGTTAAGTTCAAGTTCCCTTATCATTGTAAGGCTGATTTGCCAATTTTCTAAGTCAAACTCAGGTGGTGGTGCTGGCAATGACACAAAATTCTTGCCTGGTATACGAATACCGCCCATATCACCCATGAACGCAAAGTCACCTATACGAAATATGTGATGATGGTTTGCGTGCCCTTTTGCTTCAATAGCTGACACAACCATATCATTTATCAGTATATCCTCACCGTCCCTCAAGGCACAGATACTATCTTCACGAACAGGCATGGTATTGCCCCACAACGTATCCATTTCATCACCATAAATCCTTGCAGCACTAGCCAACAGCCTAGAAGGATCAACTAGATGTTGAGCCGCTCTCCAATGTATATAAATCGTAGCACCTTTGTCAGCTAGCCAACCAGCTGCACCTGCGTGATCAAGATGAAGATGTGTAACCAGAACATGTTTGATATCTTCAACTGATAATCCATGCTGAGTCAGCGCCTCCTCCAACCGAGGCACTGTTGAACCAGGCCCAGTTTCAATCAACACTGGACCACTAGGCGCAAACACCAAAAAAGAAGCCAATGCTTGGCACACATTGCGAAAACGTAGATCTAGGGTTATTACTTCCATTTGACCACTGACTCTTCAGCCAATTCTGCTATAAATTCTTTTTCATACTCAGACAATTGAGTATCGATCAATAAATCTGGTCTCCGTTGCCAAGTCCTACGCAAAGATTCCTTCATTCGCCAATTAGCAATTTTTTCATGGTTTCCGGATAACAACACATCGGGCACATCCCATCCACGAAAATTAACTGGTCTAGTATAGTGCGGGTGCTCCAAAATACCACTTTCACCGTGAGAATCCTTTTCAGCAGCATCAATTGCACCCAAAACACCCGGTATCAAACGTGCTACAGCATCTACAATCATTAGCGCAGGCAATTCACCACCAGTTACAACATAATCTCCCACAGATATCTCGTCAGTGACTAGATATTCTCTAATTCTCTCATCAAAACCTTCGTATCTCCCAGCAATTAGGATGATTTGATCCAATTTCACCAATTCATGTGCTGTATCCTGTGAGAACAATCTTCCCTGCGGCGTAAGTAATATTATCTCACTTTTGTCGCTGTCCCGACCATCTATTGATTCTACTGCAGCAAATACAGGCTCTGGCTTTATAATCATGCCACCGCCACCTCCGTAAGGTGTATCATCAGTCACATGATGATGATCAGCTGCATAATCACGAATATCGTGTACACTAACCAACAAATTTCCTGATTTCTGAGCACGACCCACTATGCTCGTATCAAGGTAAGGATGACACACTTCCGGAAACAAAGTCAACAGATGAATATGCACTTCAAGATTCTACCACTTCAGCGCTAGTAATGAACAGGAAATTGTACATGCCTGTGCTACAATCCATAATATGTACGAATTGAACAACAACGCACAACTTGTACTTGCGTCTCAATCACCTCGTCGCTTTGAATTACTAAAACTTTTCGATTATCAGTTTCAAGTGGAACCCGCCAACATAGACGAAGGCAAAAATAATGATGAATCACCTAATTCATATGCCAAACGAATTGCATTATCCAAAACACTGAAAGTCTCCAAGACCCATCTAAATGATTCTATAGTGATTGGAGCAGACACAATAGTAATTCAAGATAACCAAGTAATTGGCAAACCAGATAACAACACCGAAGCTCGCAGAATGCTAATGCAACTACAGGGTAAAAAACATCAAGTTGTGACAGCAATAGCAATTTACTTTGGTAATACTGGCATTACATCACAGGAATTATGTGAAACAAATGTAAAAATGAGAAATATGACAGAAGAGGAAATTGCAGAATATGTATCTACGGGAGAATCGCTTGACAAAGCTGGTGCATATGCGATTCAAAACATCAAGTTTCGGCCTGCCACACCAATCGACGGTTGCCTAGCCAATGTCA
>DDZT01000060.1:401-21916 GCA_002346435.1 Anaerolineales bacterium UBA3001 | reverse complement strand
TCCTGAGCCAGGATCAAACTCTTCGTAAGAAACTTCCAGTTCAGACCACACCATGGTCTGATATATTTCTATTGACCCGTTAATCACTTTCCTATCACTATACAGTTGTTAAAGTACCTCTGCCAGACTATGTGTACAATCGAAATACAGACACAAAAAAACGCCGATGCTATTGCACCGGCACAACTAGACCTGCAACAGTGTACTGTCCGGTGTCTAGCGCGTCTTATATCATTTGTACGGTTCACCTGAAATTCAGGTCAACGTGGTCTTGCAGCCAGCAACATTCTAGCACTACGATATTCCTATGTCAAGGGTAATCACCCTTAAAATACCCCGTACAACTTGTGGTCACATATCCTGCCTTCCTTCTAGAGCACGAACCAGTGTAATTTCATCAGCATACTCCAAATCTCCCCCAACTGGTAATCCACGAGCTAACCTTGTAACTCGCACTCGACCACCAGACAACTGCTGATAAATATACATTGCAGTAGCCTCTCCTGACAAATTGGGATTGGTAGCTATAACCACCTCTTTTACGTCGCCTGAGTTTACTCTATCTAAAAGCTGATTGAGCTTCAAATCATCAGGGCCAATTCCATCCACTGGTGATATAGAACCATGCAAAACATGATACATACCATCAAACATACCAGCGCGCTCTATCGCCATAACATCAAGGGGTTCCTCTACTACACATAAAGTAGTAGTATCCCGATTAACATCAGAACACACTGCACAAGGATCAGCATCGGAAGATCTAATGTTGTAACAAATAGAGCAAAAGCTTGTGTCACTCTTTAGCAAGACTAATGCTTCTGCCAGTGTGGTCGTCTGTTCATCCGCAGCACGCAACAGATAAAAAGTTAATCTTGAAGCTGACTTAGGTCCTATTCCAGGCAATCTTGACAACTGATCTATGAGTCTCTGTACTGGCCTAGGCACAGTCCCAACCGACTTCAAATTCACTACAAACCCAACCCAAGACCTGACGTTAATTTTTCCAGACGGCTAGCCGCCAAAGATTGTGACTGTTCAATAGCTTCATTAACTAACTTCACCAATATATCTTCTAAAGACGCAGCATCAACATTGACTAAATATTCCTTGGAAATTAGAATATTCTGAACTCGCTGGTCACCGGTCATTTCAATAGTGACACCGCCATCATCAGAAACTACAGTGACAAACTCCTTGGCCAAAGCACTGCGCGTTTTTTTCATCTCTTCCTGCATTTGTTTAAGCTTCTGTATTTGCTTAAATTTACCCTTAATTCCATCTGACCCTTTAGACAATTTGTTTGGTTTGTTTTTCTGTCTGCTCACTATTTTCTCCTCGATGATCTTTCCCGAACTTTAGCCCCCAATTCCACGCCTATTGCCACAGCCCCATCATCAGACACATCGATAATTTCATCAGCATTACCTCGCATGTCCATTAAAATGAATTGTACTACCAAAGAATGTCCGCTTATAGACATAATAGCATTTTGTAAATGTATTATCATTTCAGGTTTATCAAGTTTAGATATAGCAAATTGCTCCTTTACCCCAATTTTGACCATATCATTATCTACACTTACAGGCACACACCACTCTAGCAATGCTGGCAAAGTATGGTGAGATGACCTACTACTAGCAATTATCTCTTTCCAAAGTGTATTTAATTCAGTGATTGTTATCCCATTCGTATCTGCACTCAAAGTTTCCGTACCATCATGACCTACAGTACTGTTGATTGCTTCATCTGGTTGATGTTTGCCATCACTCAAACTAGATGTCTGCGGATTGTTAAAATCGCTATTTTTGGACATATTCTCTGTCGAACTCACAAAAGCAATCTCTAGAGCAAGCTGTGGTTGCCAACCATTAGTATTGTCGCGAGCAGCTTTATCAAAGGCCTGTAAGCATGACACGATTTCTTGCGAATTCAACAAAGTCTCACATTGACTCATTAAAGCCAGAGTCTGGCTCGATACATCTACAAGACCTGCATTCCCAGTACCGCACATCAAGACACCTCGCAAGAAACTTACTATCTGCCTAGCTATTTGATTGGGGTTGGCGCCAGCATCTACAGCATTATTGATTAGTTCGATACCTGAAGCCAATTCAGCATTAGCAAGAGCACCGACAATACCTGCCACTAGGCTATCAGTCGTTGTTCCAAGAATATTTTGTATGCTCTCTAACGTAACTGTACTCTCCGAACCTACCATTACCTGATCTAACAAACTTACTGCATCTCGTAGACTACCAGTTGCATTTCTAGCCAACGCGTATACAGCTTCATCATCTATTTTGATTTTCTCCTGAGAGGCAATTATCTTCAATCTTTCAACTATGTCATTTACTGAAATCCTGCTAAATGTATGACATTGACATCTTGACTTTACTGTAGCTGGTACCTTATGCAACTCAGTTGTAGCTAGTACAAATACAGCATGTGAGGGTGGCTCTTCGAGAGTTTTTAATAAGGCATTAAAAGCAGCTCCAGAAAGCATATGCACTTCGTCAACGATGTACACTTTATAGCTTCCCTGACTAGGCGCATAATTAATCTTCTCCCGTAAGTCACGTATATCTTCAACGCTATTATTAGAAGCAGCGTCAATCTCTATTAGATCTAGAAACATACCAGATGCTACAGAAACACAATGATCACATTTGTTACATGGACGCATTGATAAATCGGTTTCCATGCAATTTAATGATCTTGCTAAAATTCGTGCTACCGTTGTCTTCCCTGTACCTCTAGGACCAGAGAAAAGATATGCATGTACAGTTTTGCTTGAATGAACAGCGTTTCGCAGAGTATCTACCACAGCCGTCTGACCTGCAACATCATCAAATTTAGCAGGTCTCCACTTCAAGTACAATGTTCTAGATTCGGCCACTATTGTCTACTCCCATATATTTTAGTGCAATCCCGAGCCTACAAACCATAGTTATCGAACTTCGTAATTTGCGTGTATATGACCACTAGGATCCACCAAAGTCATATTAACACCTGATTCCCATTGCGACTCTGATTTACCCCAATAAAGATCTGTGACGGTGTTGTTTCCAACAGATGTATGTACTGTCACTTGCCCACTCTCATGTAAGCGAAGTTCAGGAAAATCATAAGTGTCTCCTGTGGAACTCACAATTGACCATCCCAATAAAGATACAGTGGTACCCCAATTAGCAACAACCAAACTTTCAGCCTCCAAGTTGCCAATAGAATTAACTGAACGTATTTCTAGACTATGTGTTGATTCTGACGCAGGCAAAGTGTCTAAGTCAAGTACAACATCCGTATCCATTGCTGATTCAGTTGCCATAGGTCTTGCAGTTGGTTCCAAAGATTTTGCAACAGGAATAACTAACATATCATCAATTGCTAATCTGTTAGGATCACTCATGCTATTCTCTTGCATGAGCTCTTCGACAGTAAGGTTAAACTGTAACGCTATGCCTCCAATTGTATCTCCTGCACGAACACGATATGTTGTCGAATCTTGCAATTTCGCATTACTAATTTCGTGATCAATCTGATTGTCTTGTATCGTACTATATTCAATATTTGCAGTCTCAACTGTATTGGGGCCAATACTTACGTAAGGTCTTTGATATTTGTCCCAATACATTAAAACTGCAACTGCCACAGCAGCTGATACAAAAACATTTAATAAGAGATAACTTACCCAACGAGTAATGTTCATACTACCGATCTCTCAAAATTGATAATACACCTAGCCACTGAAAACACCACATGTATTCGCGCATAAGGCATGAAATTCGATTCGGCAGCCATGCTATTTTACAAACCAATAATGAATCAGTAGTCGATCTAATAAACTAAGGACATAAAATTACTATGGGCCCGCCTGGATTCGAACCAGGAACCGGTCGGTTATGAGCCGACTGCTCTGCCGTTGAGCTACAAGCCCTAATCTGAGCGGGCGACCGGATTCGAACCGGCGAATGTCAGCTTGGAAGGCTGATGCCTTACCACTTGGCGACGCCCGCAAGCAGTCGGGGTGCGCGGACTCGAACCGCGGACCCCCGCGTCCCAAACGCGGTGCGCTACCAACTGCGCTACACCCCGCAATCGCGTGAGAGTATAGCTCTACACTTGCTGCAAGTCAAGATAAGTAATGACACTCCATATCACTCAATTGATTCAGATTCTTCATTATCACAATTAGTAACCGATTCAATCAACTTGTCATTAAGAGACCTTTCTGGCTTCATTTCTAAAGCAAAAGCAAACTGCTCTTCAGCTAGACAATAATTCTCTTCTCGAAGTAATATTTCTCCATATAAAGTACGAGCTGCCCATAACTTGCTAGATGTATCACGAAAATTAGGCGCAATTTGGTGCAATATATTTAGATTATCTATAACTATGATCCAGTTAATGTCCCAAAAAGTAGAAGCTGATTGATACAAAGATGCCCACCTACGACGCTGATTAGCGACCTCATCCAATGCAGTAATCTGTTCAGCATGCTCCAAATCTGCCAAGCCAAGTTCAAGGTCACCAACCTCAATACGTTGAATACCTCGATTACGCAAAGCCACAAACAGTATTCCATCTACCACATCACTATCATAAGTCGTACCAGATGCCTTTAACATGTCAACATTACTTATTACATTCTGCCATTCCTGATTGGAATAAGCCATACTAATGATGTCTAATCTTTCTTCGCTTGTCATTAGATCTTGTCTTGTAACCACAGCTTTAGTGGATTCTATAATAGGAATTGCGGTAGTAGAAAGTTGAGCTCTCGTTTGATAAAGTAAATCAGCAGCTTTCGAGTAATCCGGTGCAACATTCACAACAAACTCCAATCTCTCGAGCGCCATTTTATATTGTCCCTGGTCTATGTTCTTACTAGCCAGATCATATTGCACCGCAACCTCACGAGCCATAGCGGTAGCTGCCACAACCTTACTCTGAGAAGTGCCCACTCTGTAACCTGCATAGGCCATAAGGAAAAGACCAACAACAAGAACAGCAATCACTGATAGACTAACAACGAAAGGCGACGTATCAAAACTTCTATCCGACTCAGTTTGCTCGTCTACTGTATTAGGCACAATGGTATGTTTCCTGTCCGAATACAGGTCAGACAAATTCGTCTTAGGTGATCCATTCATAGTATGCTGATTATATCCTGCTGACAGATACATGTCTAATTACATGCTCATCTCGACTAAGACACACTTGATATGATAAGATGGATACGATAAAGATAATGAGAAGATGCTAACATGCACTTACAGAGAGGTAGGTTTACATTTAAAAAGAAAAAACGTGATAGGCATGGACGTATTGCTATTTATCTAGTCTTAATAATTATTGGTCTCTACATAATACGCCAACGACAAACTGAAGTTATTAGTGCACCCTTTGTACCTACACCCACTGCAACCCGTAGTGCTTTGTCTTTTGTTCAAGAGGCAGAAGCTTATTTCTCATCAGGTAAAATTGCCGAAGCTATAGAAAGCTACAAGCTTGCCACTACAGCTGACAGCAGTGTCTCCGATTATTGGATAGAATTGTCCCGACTGCAAGTCTATGATAATAATCCAAGCGAAGCATTAACGTCTGCCGATACTGCTATAGCTTTGGATGAAGAAAACAGCATGGCTCATGCTGTCCGTGCCCTCGCTCTAGATTGGCTAGGAGAATTTGATGATGCAACCTTATCAGCTGTACGCGCAATACAACTCGATGGCAAAAATGCCCTCGCACACGCCTATTATGCAGAAATACTTACAGACACCGGCAGATTTGCACAAGCTGGAGATGAAGCACGTTTAGCAATTAGTCTGAATCCTAATAGTATGGATGTCCACCGTGTTTACGGTCAATATCTAGAAAGTGTAGCTGCCTATGAAGAAGCGATTATTGAATACCAGACTGCGGCTACAATCAATCCAAATATCGCGTTATTGTACATAAGACTTGGGTTAAACTATCGTGTTCTTGGAGACTATGACACTGCAATTGAATACTTCCAAAGAGCAAGTTCACTAGAGCCGAACAATGTGGGACCATACCTATCCATCAGTCGTACATATTATCAGACCGGCGAATACGGAAGATCAACTCAATACTTAGAACGCGCCCTAGAAATGGAGCCATGGAACGCAGACATTTACGGTCGATTAGGTTTGGTGGAATTCAAATCCCTCAATTATGAGAGTGCAACTACAAACCTAAGATGTGCAGTTGATGGATGCACACACCCTATCACCAACACTGAGATAAATGGTCTTTCAATCGGACCTCTAACTTTAGAATATTACTACACATATGGTTCAGTATTGTCAGCCTACCTAGATTGTGATAATGCAATGAGAGTTATGAGTCAAGTTTCAGCCTATGCTCCAAATGATGAAATCATACAAGACATAGTTCAGGAAAATCGAAACATATGTCAAACAACAAAATAATATGCAATTCAAAAGTTATCAACTGAACTATCCTAACAAACCAATGCTTACTCCACATCCCAAACCAAAAGGGGTCATTTGTTTGTATTTGTAATTTAGTCAACCTCAGATTTTAACCTAGTATAATTACAGTATGTTAGAAACTTTGCGCAACCTAATTGCTTTTGCTTTAGTGCTAGGAGGACTAATATTCTTTCACGAACTAGGGCATTTTATCGTTTCCATAAAACTTGGGGTAAAAATAAAAGAATTTGGCATAGGCTTTCCACCTAGATTGTTAATTCTAGGTAAATGGAACAAAACAATTTTTACACTTAATGCAATTCCGTTGGGAGGCTTTGTGAGGCCAGCCGGTGAAGATGATCCAGCAGTAAAAGATGGTCTTGCAGCTGCTAGGCCAATGCATAGATTAGCTATATTAGCAGCAGGCTCTGTCACAAATCTACTTTTGGGAATATTGGTACTCACTTTCGGCTTCACTAGCGGATGGCCCGATAGAGTATCAATTGTAGAAGTTGCATCTGAATCTCCAGCCGCCTCAATTGGTTTGCAAACTGGAGACATCATTCTTAGTGCCAACGATCAAGATGTACATTTACCAGCAGAATTAGCTGCGGTGACTTATGATAATCTAGGACAACCTATACTTCTTGAAATTGACCGACAGGGGAAAATCATGGAGATGACAGTAATTCCCCGAAGGTCATGGCCTGAAAACCAAGGTCCTATCGGTGTATCTCTCTCATGGCAAATTATAGACTACCCTATACATAAAGCAGCAGCACGAGCAGTACAAGAAGCTGCCTTACAGATAAAAGAAATTGTGCAGTTGCCTGTCCAGTTAATTACCAGTCAAATACAACCAAGTGAGGTCAGACTAATAAGTCCAATCGGTCTAAAAGCTATCAATGACCATGCAGTAGACGCAGCTGTAGAATTGGGTGAGCTTTTCCCGATATTGCAACTTTTAGCATTTATCAGTCTAGCGCTAGCAGTCACCAACCTAATGCCTCTGCCGGCACTAGATGGTGGACGTATTTTGTTTGTTCTTGTTGAAATAATACGTGGAAGACGTATATCCCCTGAAAAAGAAGGTCTCGTACACTTTATGGGAATGACAATGTTATTGGGATTAATGGCTGTCTTAGTTGTTCAAGACCTAATTGATCCAATATTAATACCCAAATAAAAACTTGTCTAATTGCCGACAGTACTATGAATAGAATACTCACTATTAAGACCTTTTCATAATGTATCTCTTTCTACAAATACTACGAGACCAGATTCTTCCTGTTTTTCTAGCAGCTGGAATAGGGGCTGCATTCGAGCGGATATTTCACCCGGACATAAAATCCCTGTCAAGAGTATCGTTTTATATCCTCAGTCCATGTCTTGTATTTTCTAGTATAACCAGCAACAATCTGCCTGCCTTAGAGTTTTGGCGTATTGCAGCATTTGCGCTAGTCACTGTACTTGTGTCAGGAATCCTAGCTTGGGCAATAGGCAGTATGCTAAAACTTCGACCCAGTATGACTAGTGCTTTGATGATCACATGTATGTTTGTGAATGGAGGCAATTACGGTCTATCTCTTAACCTATTTGCCTTTGGTACAAGCGCAATGTCCAGAGCAATAGTATATTATCTTGTCAGTATCATAGGTATGTACAGTTTAGGTGTTTTCATAGCATCAAACGGACTAGCACAACCAAAAGAAGCTTTCACTCGAGTAGCTCAGGTTCCGGCGCTATATGCACTTGTATTCGCAGGATTATTGAGATGGCAAGAATGGCATACACCCACCTGGTTGTACCGATCTGTAAATCTACTAGGCGAAGCAGCCATTCCTATAATGCTGCTAATTTTAGGCATGCAGTTAGCCAAGGTCAAATTAGTACTACGATGGCAATGGATGAGCCTAGTAATTATATTACGTATGTTTATTATGCCTGTTATTGCATTTGGTCTAGCTAGTTTGTTTCAATTGACTGGAGATGCTAGAAGGGCAGCTATTACTGAAGCATCAATGCCGACCGCAGTAATTGTTACAGTTCTTGCACTCGAGTATGACCTAGAACCCACGCTTGTAACTGAGGCAGTAGTCGTTACTACGCTTATAAGCCCTCTGACACTAACACCCATTATTGCTATGTTGCAGACAATATGACTTGTGAACTGTGCCAACCACAATACAAAACGATAGATTCTGGTATAATCGGTGGCGCCTAAAATTAGTACGATGTCATTCAAGGTCCATAACTAGTTGTTATATCAAGCAAGCTTCTATGTAACTTCTCATCACAGTGCAAGAAAACTGATCCCGTAATGCACAATAACCCTCAACGTACAGCTTGGACAGTACTGATCATAGCTTTTGTATTCTTTCTATCCTTAGCAATTACGGTTCCATTTGGTGTCCGTATTCTTTTACTTAATAGCACGCGCGAGCAAAACAACATTCTAGCTTTGAGTTCCGGAAGTGTTTATGTCACTCGACCTACTGTTGGAGTTCCTGAAGCATTGTTTGGCTCTATGGATAATCTCACCTATGGCACCTACATTGAAACAGAAAATGCTTCTAGGTCAGGTATATCTTTTATTAACCCAGATAAAACTGAAATACTTGGTAATGTACAACTTTATGGTGATACAGAATCTCAGTTGCTATCGCATACAACACCACGATTCAAATTCAGTGACCGCCCTCATAACATTGCGCTAATGCTAAGTCGAGGACGTTTACGTGCCTCAGTAGCTGTGGGAGTTGAGAGACCAGTCACTATGGTAATTCATACACCTCACGCGGAAATCACTATTCAGCGTCCTGGTAGTTATTCAGTGGAAGTAATAGGAAACCAATCCCTAATATCCGTACGAGAAGGCATTGCAACCGTATCAGCACAATACAAGAATATTCGCCTAGCCAAAGATGAAAGGACCACTGTGAATGCTGGAGAACCACCTGCAGGCATATTATTTGGTGAACGAAATATAATTGACAATGGTAGTTTTTCTAGACCCCTATCTGATAATTGGACAACTTATCAAAATCGGCAAGATGCTAATGAATCGGCTGGCACAATTGACATTGAATTACACAATGGGCGCACAGCGCTACACTTTCTGCGTCGAGGCTTACATTGGGCAGAAACAGGTATTCGGCAGGACTTAGGATTAGATGTGCGCGATTACCAGACTCTCCGATTACATCTAGCAACTTGGTTAAACTTTCAGGATCTTCGCAACTGCGGTTCTCTCGGTTCAGAATGTCCACTAATGGTACGTATAGAATATCAGGACACATCAGGCAATAGACAGGAATGGCTACAAGGCTTCTATTATCTTGGTAGTGATAATCAAGCTATTCCTAAACGGTGCGTCACTTGCAGCGCTTCAGCTGCGGACCATGTCAAAGTACCTCATGGTCGTTGGCATCTATATGATTCACCTGAACTAATGAATATATTTAGTCAATCTGGTAAACCAGCAGCAATCATAGAATCAATATCATTTTATGCTTCCGGACACAACTTTGAGAGTTACCTTGCCGAAGTGGAGCTCCAAGCCATAGAATAGGATTAGGCAAACCTAATAAGACCTTGGTCAAATATCTATCAATCTATTTGTTAGAACTCCTATACAATTTGTTTCAATGAATAAAAACACTCTGATTTTGTTGATTGTACTGGTATGTTATATATGTATGGCAGGATATCAACTGAATCTTCCTGGACTTCATTATGACGAAGCTCAAGAATCAGGCTTACCTGCTCTGCAAATTGCTAGCGGGAAAGTAGTATCAGCATTTCGCAATATAGGCTTAGGAAACAAGATGTTTCCCATAATGGTGCAAGATTATATCGGTGCAATACATGTCTATATCGCTGTGCCTTTCGTAGCAATTTTTGGTCCTAGTACAGTCAGTGTCCGTTTACCTTCTATCTTAATCGGAGTGACAATTCTATTTCTAACTTATGGTTTCATTCGTACAGTTTGGGGAGAACGGATAGCTTTATTGGCAACTATATTGTTGGCAATGCATCCATCTTTTGTTTTCTGGAGTCGTCAAGGTACATTAATTGCTTCAGCTACTCTAGCATTGATGATGGCTTTGTTCTGGGCTTGTCGCAAGTGGCATGTACGAGGAACATGGCAAACAGCTATGTTAGTAGGACTAATTGCAGGATTAGGAACATATTCAAAAATATTGTTTGTATGGATATTGTTTGGAATATTAGGTACTACTATCATAATCAACCTAACCAATTTCATGTTCGGACACAAAAATATATGGCCTGGACGACCAAATTATATTGACATAATTGCAACAGCAGCCGGTTTCGTAATCGGTATTAGTCCTATAGTGGCATTTAATTTAATGAGCCAAGGAACATCCTTTGCCAGAACAGGTGCTATTGCAACTTCCAATAGTAATATTTTAGAGAATGTTTTGGGTAGAACTGATCACTTTATCGCTGTGCTTACAGGTAACAGTCACTTTTGGTATCTAGGCAGTTCTCCCGGTAATAGACTGTGGCTATGGGCTTTCATCATTAGTTTAATTATTTCAATTACTAGTATAATGTGGCGCCAGACTAGGAGTCAAAAAAATTGTGTATTATTATTACTGTTGCTAACCAGTCTATTACAAGTACCTTTCACACCGACTCCTTCAGGAATGTTTCCACACCACTTAGCCATTTTTACACCTTTATGGACTACGATCGTAGCGGTCAGTATCACAAACATACCGAAACTATTGAGAACAATTTATCCGGAAAGCAAACATTATCGCTTGACAGTACTCATTGTAATAACTTGGGCATTCACTACATTAATCGCTAAAGATTTGCGTACCAACATACAGATGCACCAGACTTTAGGAAAAGTTGGTGGTGAGAGTCCTCACACCGATGCAATATATTCATTGGCAAACTATCTAGATAATATTAATCCCCAGAAGACAGTTGCATTAGACTGGGGCTTTGCACCACAAGTACAATTTCTTACTAATGAAAGAATAAAGCCACAAGAAGTTTTCGGTTTCGGCGACAATACCGACACTGGCTTTGTGGAACGGTTGGACTCGTTTGAACCAGACAATGATACAGTCTATGTATTGCACACTGAAGACAATGTTTTCATCAATCGACGTAGAGAATTTGAGCTTTATACCAACACTGGCGGGCTCAGATTAGAAAATATCGGTACAATTTCACAGTCTAGCGGAAAACCAATATTTGAGCTGTTTGTTCTGAACAGGGAACAAAAACATTAAAGTCAACTTTCACTTAGAAATTTCTGTTTCCTACTAGTTGTGCTATATCTGAAATATGACCGTCCTCTCTACGCCATACTTCATGTGGAAAGTTGGATGAAGCAGATAACACGAAAGAAAAAGCAGCGCCAATACCCTTGACATTTCTTAAGCGACGATAATAATCAACATATTGCTGCCCTTTATCTCTAGCAGACACCTCACTATAAGGGTTTGAAAACTCAGTAACAAACAGTAGTTTTTCAGGATATCTGCGACGAAATTCCTCATAAACCAAGCCACCTGTTGGCTGCACCATATCTGTATCGCTAATCCAATAGCAATGACAACCAATCCAATCAGATGCCAATGCCGCAATTTCAGATTGTTGCAAAAATACCCAAGAGTCCATCCTCTGACCTGGAATCTCATGTCCTGGAGAAAGACCTGGATACCCAAAAAGAGCTTCCGGGTAATGAGACTTCAGGCGCTCTACCACTTCTAAAAACCAATCCGCGAATTGATGACCATCCTGCCATGAATGATGCCAACCTTCAATTTGTAGATTTGGTTCATTGTGAACCTCGAAATAACGCACTCCTTGTTCATATAACTGATGCATATCAGCTTGTACCCAAGACACAAAATCAGCAGAACTCACTTTACGATCACGAAATCCTGCAAATAAGCGAACAAGCAGAAACATATCTCTATTAATATGAAGCAAACGTTTGACATTGTCCGGAGGAGCATTAGAAAGCAGTTTCACTGCTTCCATGCGAGCATCTTTAATCACAGGGAAGTCAGGTTCCAATAGAGGCCCATCAGCACGTCCATGTACTCCGACAAGACACATGTCATGTTTCCATTCAACCATAATTGATTTGCCCGGCAACTCTGTTTCATCTTCAGGAAATTGTAAAAATGGTGTAGGGTCAATAATATCACTGGGATAATTAGTCATACCAGCTGCGGTAGCCCCCTCTTTCTTTAATGTGAGATGTAGATGAGATCCAGTTGAATTGCCCGTAGAGTTGGCAAGACCAATCTGTTCCCCAGCCTTGACGTGCTGACCCACAGCAACTAAAGCTCGGTGAAGATGGGCATAAATAGTACGATATCCATCTTGATGACGTAATCTTACATGGATACCATAAGGATGACTGCCACTACCGTCATGCACTCTATATACAGTTCCCGCAGCACACGCATACACGCCTGAACGCATTGGGGCGCGAATGTCTAATCCTTCGTGCCCAGGTAGTCCCCATCGACGATAAAAATGTTGGTTGACACCAAATGATTGATTTAGTTTAGGGTAATCGGTGGGCCACAATAGACGAAAACTTTTTCCAGCGCTGCCGTACCTGTCCTCACTACTGACGCGAGCAGACAGTGTGTTTTCTAACTCAGCTGGAGTGAGAGCTTCAATAATATCAAGACGCACATCTGGATAATTCTTACGAAACCAGGATACAACATTTCGCCCATAGGCTTGTGGAGCATCTAACAAAGTGATAACCTGATTGGGATACATGTGACGCCCAGCAACATCTAAATCAGATGTTAGGTTTGCATGATAACTCAGCACATATTCTTTTGTCGCGGCAACCCAATTATAATAATCAGGTTTGGGTAAAACAATAATCTGATATTTAGCCATGATATTTAGCCATATAATCTACTAGTATATTAGTGCCGACTTATAAATTGATGCTTCCACAAAACTATATGACAACCATTACAAGTTTAGTTTTACTCTACAAACTGGTCAAGTCTTAGTAGCCACCTGTTTGACTGCTCCGATACGGATGCTATAATGATTACATAAGACTGACTCGTGCTATTATGCCTACACAGATAGATGTAACTTCCCTTACCGAATATGTGCGATGGAGTGTGGCTCTATTAGGTGCTTTCGCGGGAGCACTATGGTTAGCTCTAGTGGTGTGGACCTTCCGCGACATGAGAGCTAGATCTAGAGACTTTTTTGCACAATTGCTAGCAGCTATGGTAGCAGCAACACTACCAATTGCAGGATTCATCATATATCTTATATTACGTCCAAGAGAAACACTATCTGAGGCATATGAAAGATCACTAGAAGCTGAAGCATTGTTGCAGGAAATCGAAGAGCGTCCATTCTGCCCTGGATGTAACAGACCTACTCGCAATAACTGGCACGTATGCCCATATTGTCAGACCATACTCAAAAAACCCTGTCCGAATTGCAAGCAAATGCTAGACCTCACATGGAATGTATGTGCATTTTGCGCCACTCCAGCACCTGGCAGGGAAAGCCGAGCTGCTCTTGATGGTAGCCCAAAACAAGAGTGAATCACATAAGCAAATCAAACCTAAGATTTCAAAGACTTCCAACCGGCATAAACACCAATCTCACCTAATTCTTCCTCAATCCTCAGCAATTGATTGTATTTTGCCACCCTTTCTGAACGTGCCGGCGCACCTGTCTTAATCTGCCCCATATTTAATGCCACTGCCAAATCGGCTATAGTGGTATCTTCGGTCTCTCCAGAACGATGTGAAGCTACTACTGTCCATCCAGCTTGATTGCACAAGTCCACTGCTGCAATAGTTTCTGTAAGTGAACCTATCTGATTCAACTTGACAAGCAATGAATTAGCAGCACCACAATTGATAGCTTTTTGTACTCTATCCACATTAGTAACTAGCAGGTCATCACCCATAATCTGAATCTTGTCTCCAAGCAACTGTGTCAACTGAGTCCAGCCATTCCAATCACTTTCATGCATACCATCTTCTATAGATACAATTGGATAATTATCTGTCCACTCTGACCAGTACTCTACTAACTCTTCCGAATTTAACCAGATATCGTCTACATGTAAATGATACCTACCTTGCTCAACATCATAGAATTCACTTGCAGCAGCATCAATTGCAATACCTACCTGGTCTCCTGGTACATACCCTGCTAGTTCAATTGCAGAAACAATCAATTCCACTGCTGCTTTGTTTGTATTTAGTACTGGGGCAAACCCACCTTCATCTCCCACAGTGGTCAAAGCGCCTTTTTCAGTCAAAACCTGTTTAAGTTTGTGGTAAATCTCTACAACCCATCGTACACCTTCTGAATAACTAGCAGCACCAAGAGGCATTACCATAAACTCTTGAATATCTGTAGATTGCCAGTTGGTATGGACCCCACCATTCAGTATGTTAGCCATAGGTACCGGAAGTAGATGAGCTTGCGTACCCCCAAGATATCTAAACAGAGAAATATCCTGTGACATTGATGCAGCTTTGGCCACCGACAAACTTACACCTAGAATAGAATTGGCTCCCAATCGTGACTTATCACTAGTACCATCTAGCTCAATAAGGGCTTTATCAATTTCCTGCTGTTCTCTCACATCACGCCCAACTAACGTATCTGATATTTCGTTTTCTACTTTTTCTACTGCTTGCAATACACCTTTGCCATCATAGCGCGATTTGTCATCATCGCGCAGCTCCAAAGCTTCGTAGCTACCTGTAGAAGCACCGGACGGAACAGAAGACCGACCTATTATTCCCCCCTCTAGTGCAACTTCAACTTCAAGCGTCGGATTACCTCGCGAATCAATTATTTCTCGAGCACCTACATTTGTAATTGATGTAGTCATTATTTCACCGAAAATACCTTGTTAGATTTGCAAATATGGTTGTAATAACAAATTTGACAAATAATAGATTGTTTTACCAATGTATTTGTGCGCATAATGTATTTTTTTATACTCACAACTTTATATCAATAATTTCGTAATTCAAGCGCAATAGAACTCGCATGTTCCGGAGCAAACCCAACATATTTGTCTACACTCTCCAATTTCTGCCTAATTTCGTCAGCACCAAGATATTGAAGCAAATCTTTATTAGAAGATAAATCCATAATTAATTTATTTGTTTCTTTTGCATCTCCAAGAGACTTGAATTGCAAAACATGGTCACGTATAATTTCATGCATATCCTGTCTATTGGCTCCTGCTTTACACAGTGCCATCAACAAAGGCTCTATAGCAGCTAAGTGCTTGAAAGCATCCAAGTTGTGAGCAGTAGCATTCTTATCAATTTTTAGCCCTGCAACTAATTTAATTGTAGTATCCAATAATTCGTCAGCAATGAGAAATGCTTGTGGTAATAGCAACCTCCGATTAGCAGAATCATCTAAAGTACGCTCTAGCAAGGAATGAGCTGCATTGTCCCAGGCTACCCGAGGCAATCCAGCCAAGTACCGTGCCAAACTATCAATTTTTTCAGCATTTATTGGATTCATCTTAAATGGCATTGCAGATGAGCCAACTTGATCTCGTCCAAAGTCCTCAGACCACTCTCCAATCAATGGTGACTGCAATATGCGTACATCAAATGCGAAACGATATAGAGTACCTCCAAGACCAGCTATAGAGTTGATAACTAACCAGTCTTGCTTTCGAGGATAAGTCTGGGTCGAAACCGAAAAACAATCTATCTGTAGTAACTGCATCGCACGCCTTTCTAAATCCTCAGCCCGTAAAACATTTCCATCTAATAACTCTACGTACGAAGCTGAACTACCGACTGCTCCCTTAAATCCCTTACCCCTAATACTTTCACAAACACGTAATATCTCAGCGTAATCTATGAGAATGTCTTGTCCATATTGCGCTAGTCTATAACCAATAGTTGTAGGTTCTGCAGGTTGTAAATGAGTAAAACCCATAGCTGCTGTCGCACCCCAAATCTCTATTAAATCAGCTAATACATCACGCAACTTATTCATCTTAGACCGAATAAGTTCAAGGCTTTCTTTAATCCGTAAAGCATCTGCATTATCCAGCACGTCCATCGAGGTAGCACCAAGATGCAACACTGCGCCACCTACCTCACACTGTTCTGCATAAGTATGCAATTCAGCCATCAGATCATGTTTGATATTTTTCTCAATCTCAGTAGCACGGTCAATATCAATACGGTCGATATTCTTATGCAAGTCATTGAGCTGCTCAGTAGTCACCAAACCAAACTCGTGCTGAGCCTTAGCTAAAGCAAACCAAACTCTCCGGAGCAACTGTCGCTTATGGATTTCGCTCCACAACTGCCGCATTTCGGCACCACCATATCTCCATGTTAATGGAGACACAAAAGTATCATGAGAGAAAGTGGTCATACAACAAACATCGCTTCGCGCTCAGCTCCTACCGACACATATCCAATAGGAATACCTGCCAACTCCTGCAATCGTTCTAAATAACCACGCGCTTCTTCTGGTAAGTCTTCCCATCTACGAACATGAGTAGTTGGTTGCTTCCACCCTGGCCATGTCTCAAATATAGGAGTAACTTTTTCCAAAACCGGCGTGTCCGGCACATAATTTATGATATCCCCGCTGGGAAGCTTATATGAATTACATATTTTTATTTCTTCAAATGTATCAAGCACATCCATCTTTGTAACAGCTATTGATGTCATTCCATTCAGCCATATTGAGTGTTGCACTGCGACAGAATCGTACCAACCAGTCCGCCTCGGACGTCCTGTTGTTACACCATACTCTTTACCTACATCGCGCAACTTATCTCCAGTCGAATCCAACAATTCTCCAGGAAATGGTCCTTCCCCGACTGACGTTTGATATGCTTTTGCAACACCTATTACATCATTAATATGTTGATAAGGTAGACCAGCTCCCACGCTAGCAAACGCAGCTATTGGATTTGAAGACGTAACAAATGGGTATGTGCCCCAGTCCAAATCCTTCATGCTACCCAACTGACCCTCAAGCAATATTTTCTGCCTGCTTTCAACAGCATCTTTGATAAGTGGAATAGGTTCCACTATTCGGTCTGACAACTTTGCAGACCACTCAACACATTTTTCCAATAAACTATCAAGATCTACCAATGGATTATCAAAACTGGATAAAATCTGGTTGACCTGTTTAAGCTGCAATTCCAGCCTAATTTGCAAGTAGTCTAGGTGTTTAAGATCGCCTATACGTACACCAGTTCGACCAGCTTTGTCCCGATATGCAGGACCAATACCCTGTTTAGTAGTACCGATACTATAACTGCCGCGAGACTCCTCATCTATACCGTCCAACACGCGATGATGGGGTAGCAACATATGTGCACGATTTGACACCATAATTCCCGATGTATCAATACCAGAGAACTCTAACTCTTCTATTTCCTTGAGTAAAGCATCGGGATTAACAACTACTCCCGTACCAATCAAATTTGTAGATTTAGGATTAAATATCCCCGATGGTATTAGATGCAACTGAAAGCGGCCTTTATCATTTACTACAGTATGTCCTGCATTGTTTCCGCCCTGGAAACGTATTACTAAATCAGCCTTACCAGCAAGAAAGTCAATAATACGGCCTTTACCTTCGTCACCATACTGGGTACCTACCACTGCTGTCACAGGCATATTTACCTCCACATACTTTTAGATTATCAATATTAATCGCAATTATTCTAATATTTAACATTGATAGCCAAACAAAAAAAGCGCCCTATTAGGCGCCACCATCATCATTATTATCATTCGGACTCATTAATCATCATTGGTTGAACTATTCGCAGCATTTGCAGAGTCATTGGATCCACCAGATTTAGATGTTTTGCTCTTATTTTCAGAAACACTAGAGTCGCCTGATTTTGAGTTACTTTCGATACTATTGTTTTTCTCAGCTACATTGTCCTTAGTCGTAGGTTTTCCAGCAGAATTAGCAGCCTTGCTATCTTTTACATACCATCCAGAACCTTTAAAAATAATCCCAACTGGCTGAATAACGCGCTGCACAGTGTGCTCATTACATTCTGGACAATCAGACACTGGTTGATCACTAAAACGTTGCATACGTTCAAACTGCAACCCGCAGCTGATACAGCTATAAGCGTAAACTGGCATTTCGACACTCCATACGACTTATTCTCAAGATAATGATGTTAACTCAAGCTCGACTATATGAGCTTGATTATACAGTACCCACTCTAAAAATACTGCGGAATTTTACCACAACAAAAATATTAATCTAAGCACATACATTCGCCCACTGACAATATTAGAATATAATTGCCTTACGAGCATGCATACTAAACTAAGATTGAACACACTCATATATACGGCAATATTTTTGGGCGGATTAAATGGCTGTATCAATAACGAACCTGAAAACATTACTGTTACATCTACACCTACTGTTGCTTTGCGCAAACTGCAGTCCACATCCACCTTGCCTCCAAATAAAACACCAACATTTGTTGTGCAGACTATTCCAAGTGTAGATCCAACTGCGACGCCCTACACCTATACTGTTAAATCAGGAGATACGTTGATAGCAATTGCCTCTGAAAAAGGCGTTACTGTTGAACAAGTACAAATGGCAAACTCAGGTATTGATCCATTATCACTACAACCTGGCCAAAACCTAGTCATCCCATTTGGTGACATAGTATTTGATAGCAAAAACACTTCGGCCATAGAATACAAATTGCTTGAAATGAAACAATTCCAATGTTTTCCAGGTCCGAATGAAGAACAACTTTGTCTAGGAGAATTAGAAAATAAAACTACCAATCCTGTCATTGACCTAGTTGTCCAAGTCACTGCTATATTGGCGGAGGGAGAAATTGGACCTAGCAAGGTTACATTCGCGCCTTTAGAAATAATTATGCCCGGCAAAATCACGCCAATATCAGTGCGGTTTACAACAAGCAACAAGATTTGGGGAGCAGCGGGTAATGTACTTAATGCAGAAGATGGAACTACATTATCTAATCGCTTTGTGGTGCTGAACTCAACTATCACAGATGCTCAGCAATCTGCTGCGAAAAAACACGCTGTTACAGCTGAAATTCACAACACCTCAAAGGAATATGTAGGTTCTATTGATATTTTAATAAGTGCTTATAACACTTCTAACCAAATACTGTCTTATCGAATCATTGAACATGAGCTAACTATGGGGCCCGGCGAAAAATCCGACGTCGATACAACCTTCACCACAACCTTAGAACAACATAGCCATTACTCTGTATATGCACATGGACGGTTAATATCACAGTAATACATACATGAACAGTACTAAAGCTTTAAAATCAGTCTTTGAATTGCTGTATAGCACGTTCACAACACGTACTATAGTAGGCGAACATAATCTACCAACTTCTGGAAGCTGTATTTTAGTTGTAAACCACATGAGTTTCGCGGATGCCCCACTGCTATTAACTCTTATCAAACACCCAAAATTGTCGGGGTTTGTGGCTCACAAATATCATAAAAGTATCTTTTTTAGGTTGATACTTAACTGGGCAGGAGCAGAGGCAGGTGGGGTTGTATGGGTAAAACGGGGCACAGCTGATCGCAGTGCCCTCACTGCAGCAATTAAAGCATTGAGGTCAGGAGTCATGCTAGGTATAGCTCCTGAAGGCACTCGTAGCAAGACAGGAGAACTCCAAAAACCACGAGCAGGAATTGCCTTTCTAGCCACAAAAGCAAATGTTCCTATAGTTCCGGCAGTGATTATCGGCACTGATAAGACATTTGATGCACTAAAACGATTGCGACGTCCGCACCTAATCCTTAAAGTGGGTCCGCCATTCAGACTAGAAGCTATTCCACGCCAAGATCGCAATGCGAAATTGCAAAAGCAGACCGAAGACATAATGCTGAGACTAGCTGCACTTTTGCCCGAACGATATCGCGGAGTATATACTGACCATCCACGACTAAAGCATTTTATAGAATGGGCACAACAGGCTGAACTGAGAGATTAAATCAATTTTATATGAAGTATTGTTTAGATGAGGCCAGCTTGTTTGCCAGCAATTTCCAATACAGATAAGGCATGTTCAATCTGTGTCTTCGAATGACCGGCAGTGACTGTAGCACGCAACCGAGATAAACCTTCTGGCACAGCTGGGGATACTACCGGCAAAACAAATATATCTTGACTCTGACACAACCGTACCAACTCATATGCCTTCTCATCAGTTCCGCATAGCACAGGTACGATTGCCGTTTCACTACTCATGGTGTCAAAACCAATCGCCTGTAGTCCATCAATAAAAATGCGCGCATTTTGCTGAACTTTCTCAATTCTATCTGGCTCATCAATAATCACTTCAAAAGAAGCTTTAGCTGCGGCCGCTTGCGCAGGCGGGATAGCAGCAGAGAAAACATACCCTCTTGCAGCATGCTTAAGCAAGTTAACTAGACCGCTTTTACCGGCTATATAGCCACCTACACTAGGTATAGTCTTGCTGAGTGTACCCATCTTAACATCCACACAGTCTTGCATGCCAAAGTGCTCTTCAATACCACGCCCAGTCTTTCCTAACACACCCACTGAATGAGCTTCATCCATCATTAGCCAGGCACCATATTTTCTACACAGTTCAACAAGTGCCGGCAAATTAATGATGTCGCCATCCATACTAAACACTGCATCAACTATTACCAACTTGGTGCTTCGATCAGAATAACGTTTCAATAAATCTTCTAGATGATCCATGTCATTATGACGAAACCTCTTCAATTCTGCACCGGACAACAGACAACCATCTACAATACTGGCGTGATTATATTTATCGCATAGTACTATATCGCGTCTACCCACAATAGTAGAGATTGCAGCCAAATTAGTAACATATCCACTAGAAAACGTGACTGCATCTTCCGTGTTCTTAAAATCCGCAATCGTCTTCTCGAGCTCTACGTGAATATCTAAAGTGCCCGCAAGCACCCTAACACCATGTGTACCACTTCCGTACTTTTCAATAGCATCACCCGCCGC
>DDZT01000060.1:0-179 GCA_002346435.1 Anaerolineales bacterium UBA3001 | reverse complement strand
AGCTCTACGTGAATATCTAAAGTGCCCGCAAGCACCCTAACACCATGTGTACCACTTCCGTACTTTTCAATAGCATCACCCGCCGCTTTATTTATGCGGGGATGACCTAACAACCCCAAATAACCGTACGAAGCTAACATCAGCATGGTTCGGCCAGAAACGACTACTTCGGAACTACC
>DDZT01000033.1 GCA_002346435.1 Anaerolineales bacterium UBA3001 | reverse complement strand
ATATGCTTGTTTTATATAGAAGTACTTTATAGAAATACTTTAGAAATACTTTGAAAATATTGTTATATTGATATGCTGGGTAGGTATTATGGAAAATTTAGTGACTGACAGCAAGAAGATTGAGGGAGTACAGCATGTTAAGTTTGCCCCTTATAGTGACGAAAGAGGCATATTTAGAGAGACTTTTAGGGCGGAATGGTTTCCTCAAGTTGACTGGACAAATATACAAACGAATCGTTCTGATTCGGATGCTAATGTCCTAAGGGGGTTGCACTACCACTACAATCAATATGATTATTGGTTAACACCTAGAGGGCATATTCGGGTGGCTCTTTGTGACTTACGTACAAGTAGTCCAACATTGCGATCGGTAGAAATTGTGGAAATGCGTGGAGACAGTATGAAAGGACTTTTGATACCACCTGGTGTAGCTCACGGATTTGTTACTTTGACTGAAGCTACAGTAAATTATATAGTTAGCAATTATTATGATGGTAAAGATGAGTATGGTGTAGCTTGGAACGATCCTGAGCTTGGGGTTGATTGGAAAGTAGATAATCCGGAGATATCTCTAAGGGACCAGAGTAATCCTTTATTTAGCGAGCTTGATGTGGTAAGCCTTTAAGGAGAATTTTAGAATAGTTCAGGGAGTATATATTACTGGATTAAAGTAATAATATATACTTTTGTTTATGTCTGAGAGAATTCTTGCATTATCATCCCAATAGGTATATTCCGGTACCCAGATATAATATACGATGACGTAGTCGCCTGATGGTGTAAAGACAATTCCTGCATCTCCTATTGGTTCTCCTTCGGCCCATCCGTGCTTATGGGCTATTTTAGTCCCTTCAGGAACTCCAGCTTCAAGCAATACCCCTATTTTATTATTTGATAACCACTCAATCATCTCTAAACATTCTGATTGAGTGATTTGATCTCCTAAAATGTCTAAAAGTAAACCAGTGTTATATCTTGAGCACTCATATATGCCTTTTAGCAGTAAACCCATGTCTGATGCTGTAGTTTGCATGTATGGGTCAGGTTCCGTTGTGATATCGGTTCTGGAATTGGCTGGAGTATGGCGAAAACCTGGGATATCTTTGCTGTCGTAAAGTCCTCCAATGAATGTGCTATTTAAACCTAACGTATTATAGGTATTGTTCAAACGTGTGAGACCAAGTTTGGGGTCAAGGTCTCCTATCCATTCTATTAGTATGTTACTAGTCCAATTGGAGCTTTCTGTAATTGCTTTTTCAACAAGGTCTAGTTCATATGGTAATGCTCCTTCATTTATCTGCCTATAAAATTCGACTAAAAAAGTGATCTTAATTATGCTCATGCCCGAAAAAGCTATATCAGGATCGGTTGTTAGTTCCTCTCCTTCCATCCAGTTGCGATGTAGGATCGAGTTTGTGCTTAGATCAGCAACAAATATACTTAGAAGGCCTTTAAAGTTGTTGGCTTGCAGATAGTTGCGCAATTGGGTTTCTAGTGTTTGAAAGGTTGGTTCTATCGCTGGTTTAGTCTTGACTATTAGTTCAACATTTCTGTTTGCCGATTGACTTAATACTGTAGATATTACATCGATAGATTCTTCGATTTGTAGTGATGTTCCTGGTGGACTAGTAATGGTCATCAATTGCTTAGTGTCAGTCATTGGAGCATAAACGGGACGGTCATATCTTAAGGCAATATCATGTAGTAGGTTGCGTAGTTTGGATTTGGAGTAGGTGGCTTGTAACGGTACATTTTGAGGATAAGGTGATTGAGGCTGTCCGAGTAAATTAGTCCAGAAGCGCAAAGCTTGTTTTGGTAGATCAAGGTCTTTCAGCATTGCGTCTCCGTTCACCTGGAATTCAATTTGAGTGGGATCTAATATAAAGCTGGAGTTTTCATAGTATATTGTTATTGGACTATTGTATACGCTATATAGCTTGGCTAGCGCTTTGTCTCGGCGTAGGTTTTCTACTGCAACATCAGCTAGTAGTATTCCCTCGGGTAGAGTGTAGTTGCTGGTGGTGAATAGTATGTATTGGTATCCAGTTAAAATGCTAGCTGCCAATATTGAAATCAGCGAAATTCGAGCGGCTAATTTTACTGATTTACGGCGACGACTATATCCAAGACCTAGATTAGAGTACATAGCTTCGATAATTTTTATGTAAATTATAATTATCGTGTATTTTACAGTGCATGTATAATGTTAAGTGTTCATAACTTGACTAAAAATCTGCGTAAGGTTACAATTTCGCCGCTAATGTAACTAGGAGACAAAAAAGATGTTAAGGATTAGATTGCGTCGGCAGGGTGGTAGGAAGCAGCCTACATACAGAATTGTAGTTACTGACCAGAGGGCTGCACGCGATGGAAGGTTTGTTGAGATTATCGGTCATTATAATCCGCGTACTGAGCCATCAGTTGCTACCGTCGATGAGGAGCGTGCTTATTATTGGCTGGGAAATGGAGCACAGCCTTCAGATGCTGTAAACCGTATTTTTGGCTGGACTGGAACACTTGATAGATTTGCAAGAGTGAAGAAGGGTGAAGATATTACAGAGCTTATTAAGGAATCTGTTGACGCCGCAGAAGGAAGACCAAATCCGACTATAACTCGGCATGCCGCTCCTGAGAAATCATTATCCAAGAAAAAATCTAAAGATGACGCTGTGTTAGATGATGATAATGTGATGGAGGATAGTGCTCAAGAGCCTGTTGGGTCTAGTGAAGAGCAAGTGGAAATATCTGATGAAGGGTTGGAGGAGGAAGAGAAGGGCAATGTGTCTGACGATAATGTTGTAGACTCTGAAGATACAACGAATGCTGACTCTAAAGCTGATGTGTCCTCCCAGGATGATAAGGAAGCGAATGGCGATGTGGGAGATGCAGAGGATGTCAGCGACCAAACGCAAGAAGCGAACTCTAATGATGAAGAAGATTCCTCTGTTGATGTAAGTGAAAGTAGTAACGAGTCTGTCGCAGAAAAATCTGATAAAGATGAAAAGCAATCATAGGCTTAATTTAACTGATCAATAATGCTTTATGTCAGGATATGTAATAAATGGAACGAATACAAGAGTTTGTAGAATATATTGTTAGATCATTGGTTTCCGACCACGAGCATGTGCTTGTAAATGTTAGTGAGGAACATAATACAGTTAGGGTGAATGTTAATGTGGCTCAAGATGACATAGGTCGAATAATAGGTCGAAAAGGTCGTACAGTGAATTCAATTAGATCTCTATTGCGTGTCTTAGGATCGGAAAGTGGAATGAGAGTGGAACTAGACATCGAGTGACAAAGTCTTCTAATAGAAATGCTGCAGTCGAATCAATTGTAGGCTCAGAGGTGCAAGATACTTCTGGGCCTCATTTATTATTTGTTGGTGTTATAACTCGCTCTCATGGTGTGAAGGGTGAAGTCTGGGTTAAGATTATTGACAAGTCAGACCGATTTATTGATGGTCAAATAAGTGAGATATTGCTAGGTGCGGATCATGTTCCGTATGAATTAGAATCATATCGTGTTCATCGTAATGGTTTACTCATCAAATTGGCTAGTTGCAATGATAGGAACAATGCAGATATTTTACGTGGGTCTAAGGTTTATATATCTGTTGATCAAGTACAACCCCTTAGACCAAATGAGTATTATGTAAATGACTTGATTGGGCTTGCTGTTTTCACTGAAACTGGAGAACATATTGGTGACTTGGCGGAAGTATTGCCAACAGGAGCAAATGATGTATATTCCATTTTAGGGAACGAGGGTGAAATACTCTTGCCTGCAATAAGATCGGTAATCAAGAGTGTTGATTTGGCGAATAAAAAGATGACTGTACATCTGATGCCCGGAATGCGTAATAGGTCGTAGTATCCTTGTCAGGCATTTGACATCCTACAAATTATTATGATATCCTTTCGGGCTGATTTCATTTGTGGCCACTCTTTTTATTTTCTGTTAGATTATATTTGATTGAGTAGGTTTGTAAACTTTTGTCCAAAAACTATCATTTAGATAAGAGGCAGTTGTAATGGGGATTCCATTTTACGCAGTTATAATGGCAGGAGGTTCGGGCACTCGGCTTTGGCCATTGTCGCGGCGCAAAAACCCAAAACAGCTATTGCGTCTATCTGGTGAACGAACCCTTTATCAGCTTGCTATTGACCGTCTTGATCCAATATTCGCACCGGAAAATATTATTGTTATTACTGCAGGTGATATGGTCTCTAAATTGATGGAGCAGTCTCCCAATATTCCGGGACAGAACTTTTTGGTCGAACCAGAAGGTCGTGGCACTGCCCCAGTAATTGGCTTGGGCGCTTTTTATGCTGAGCACTTGGCTGGAGGTGAGGCAGTAATAGCATGTCTTACGGCAGACCACCTTATAACTGATGTTTCTGGTTTTCAAAAAGTTTTAATAGAAGCAAGTGAAATTGCATTCACTGGATCTATTGTCACTTTAGGAATTGAACCAACATTTCCATCTACTGGTTATGGATATATCCAGAGAGGTAGATCAAGAAAGACTAGTATTAAGTCAGCCATTTTTGATGTAAAAAGGTTTAAAGAGAAGCCAAACGAGTTTGCTGCTGGTACAATGTCAACTGATGGAGAGCATTCTTGGAATTCTGGTATGTTTGTCTGGAGCACTAGGACTGTGCAGTCAGAATTCAGGAAACAAATACCGGAGACATTCGCAGTGCTTGAAGAACTAGTTGAATCAATAAGTTCTGATTTGCAGGGTGATGCACTTTCTAGGATATGGCCAACAATTCCAAAAGATAGTATCGATTACGCTATTATGGAGAATGCGAAGGATGTATGTGTAATCCCCATAAATATCGGCTGGAGTGATGTGGGCAGTTGGTTGTCAGTATTAAATACATCCGATCCGGATGGTCTGGGAAACGTATTGTTGGGTGGGATGCATCATGCGATTGACACTGCTAACACTTTGGTGAGTTCGAGCAAATTAGTTGCTACTATTGGCGTTGAAAATTTAATCATTATCGATACACCAGACGTACTGTTAGTATGTGATTCGAACAGATCAGAAGATGTCAAGCGGGTTGTTGAAGCGCTGGAAGATGATAATAAATTGTCAGTATTATAGTTGACGAGTAATATTTTATGGAAGCTTATTGCGTTAAATGTAAAGTAAAACGAACTATTCAAAATCCTGTTGCTACATATACTAAGACGGCGCAACCAGGCACCAAAGGAGTGTGCAAAGAGTGCGGTACTGGAGTTTACCGTATGGGTAATACTTTGGCTCATGAAGGGATGGTGCCACCAGTACCAACTCCATCTAAGACTAGAAAAAAAACTCGATCTCAAAGCAAGAGAGGTAAGTTTGTAATAGTAGAGTCTACTACCAAGGCTAAGACTATTGGAAGAATTCTAGGTAAAGGATACAAGGTTGAATCTTGTGTAGGGCACGTGCGCGATCTCCTTAAGTCTCGGATGGCAGTTGATCCGGACAATGAATTTGAGCCAGAATGGAGAGTGCCAAATGATAAGAGAAAGATAGTTAAGGGGCTAAAAGAAGGTGCATCACGAGCAGCAGAGGTTTATCTAGCCACAGACCTTGATAGGGAAGGTGAAGCTATTGCTTGGCATCTTGCTGAAGTGCTAGAGGTTGAGGAGGATAGGCTCCGGCGAGTGACTTTTCATGAGATTACCCAGCCCGCTATAGAAGAAGCCTTCGAGCAACCTAGAAATATAAAGATGGATTTAGTTAATGCTCAGGAAGCTCGCAGAAAATTAGATAGGTTAGTAGGTTTTTCCCTTTCGCAGCTTTTATGGGAGAAAGTAGCAGGAAGATTAAGTGCGGGTAGAGTCCAATCGCCGACTTTGCGTCTTATAGTTGAACGGCAACGTGAAATTGATGCCCATGTGGCGAAGGAACACTGGAGCATCAAAGCCCAGTTATTAAAGCATTTGAATAAAGATGATGGTAAATATTTTGAAGCCGGTTTGCGAAAAGTTGATGGAAATAAGGTAGGCGTTGATGAAAAGTATCATATTTCCAATGAGACTCAAGTTAAGCCAATTTTACTTGATTTAGAGAGATCTCAATGGCAAGTGCATTCTGTGCGTAGAGCAGAGCGTCGTCGTAAGCCCTATGCTCCATTTCGAACTAGTACAATGCAACAAGAAGCGTCAGGAAAGCTTAATTTCTCTGTACAAAAAACTATGGCAATTGCCCAGCAATTGTATCAGGGACAGGACGGACTTGATGAAGGTGGTCTTATTACATACATGAGGACAGATAGTGTGCAGGTGTCTCCTCAATCTCAGCATCAGGCCCGGGACTTTATCAGTGGAAACTATGGTAAGGAATACTTGCCAGATAGCCCACCAAGATATAGTAAAAGCAAGTCTTCTCAAGAGGCACATGAAGCAATAAGACCTACTTCTATAGAACGTACTCCCGAGTCTGTAAAAAACAATTTATCGAATGATCAATATAAATTGTATAAATTGATATGGGCTAGATTTTTAAGCAGTCAGATGTCTCAGGCGATTTTTGATACATTGCGTGTTGATATTGTGGCAACTGGAGAAAAGGGTATATATGATTTTCGTTCTACTGGCAGAAAAATTAGATTTGATGGATTTTTGAGGGTATACCAACCTGCTAGTGATCAAAATAAATCTGAAAGTGAAACTCAAGATATCCCTGAATTAGAAGATGATGAAAAATTGTTCCTGCATGATCTAATATCTGAACAAAAATTTACTAAGCCGCCGGCACTTTATACTGAGGCCACATTAGTTAAAGCGTTAGAAAAGCATGGAATTGGTAGGCCTTCTACATACGCTCCAACTGTAAAGAGAGTAGTCGATGTAGGTTACGTGATTAAGGATAATCGTCGTCTTAGTCCGACTGATACAGGAATGACTGTCAATGATTGGTTAGTAAAATATTTCCCTGATGTATTAGACACTAAATTTACTGCAATTTTTGAAGATGACCTTGACTTGATAGCGCAGGGAAAAAAGCACCAAGTTCCAGTTTTGCAGAAATTTTGGCTTCCGTTTGAAAAGGATCTTGAGCATGCTAAAGTAGATATGCCAACAATCGATAAAACGCCAGAGTTAGCTGGAAGAAATTGTCCCAAGTGCGGTGAAGATCTCTTGATTAGGAATGGTAGATTTGGCAAGTTTATCGGTTGCTCTGGATTTCCAGAATGTAGGCACACTGAACAAATATTAGACAAAATTGGAGTCGATTGTCCAGATTGTAGTGAAGACTTGGTACAAAGAAGAACAAAGAAAGGCAGAGTATTTTACGGATGTGTAAGTTATCCTGAATGTGAGTGGACATCGTGGGTTCGGCCAGTGACAGATATGTGTCCTGTGTGTCGAGGTATTTTGTTTGAAAAAGGCAAATCTCTAGTTAAATGTGAAAAATGTGAAAAAGAGTGGAGTAAGGAAAACATTAAGTCCGTTGCTGCTAATGATTCTAACGCGGTAGGATCTAATGATGAAATTGTAGATGCTATATTTGGCAGTGGTTAGAATAACATTGCTGGCATTGAAATTGCATCTAAGTTAAACCTCTAGTGTATTGGTCAAAGTAGACGCATCCTTTGGCATAGATAAAGACTTCCTCAAAATATGGTAAATAATATACGAAAAAGCAAATATACGCAGCAGCTGTTTATATTTGCTGAAAACAACATGTCTGTTACTGTTGCAATAATGTTTGTTACGGGAATATTGACCGGTTGGTTGGTGTTTGGTTGGTGGTTGTTCCCAGTTGTATGGGAAGATGCAGACCCAGAGAGTTTACACCCACATTTTATTTCTGAGTGGGTACAGATGAGTGCTGATTCTTATGTGTTGACTACCGATATCGATAAGGCCCAGAAGCGGACCAATTGGCTTGGGGAGAATTCTTCTAGCTATATTGAGTACGCTCGTGGGAATGCGCTTGGTGCTGAACAATTGCGTATAGCCCAAATGCAGAGTGCGTTGGAAGTCGTTGGGGAAAGTAAGGAGCCCATCTCTGAGTTGAATCTAGGAGATGATAAAAACAATCTCAAAGAAGTTAACACCGAGCAAGTAGAAACAGGTTTGTTTGATAGGTCAATATTGATTCCTATTCTTGGTGGATTTATTGTAATTGCAGTTATGAGTGGTGTAGGCTACTACTTATTCAAAAATGGTAGCCTGAAACTAAAAAGGGACTTGGGAATGCCTCGTCAGCAGGTTGACAATGGGGCGGCTATTGTTGATGATAGCAATAGTAGTTTAACAACTCTGACTGACAACGAGGATATATTATCAGATAGAGGCGCTCCGTTGTCTAGATTTATGACCACATATTTGCTGGGTGACGACTTGTATGATGATTCATTTGGGATTGATGATGCTAATGGCGATTTTCTGGGTGAGTGTGGCATGGGTATCAGTGACATAATTGGTGTAGGTGAACCGAAAAAAGTATGTGCTTTTGAGATATGGCTTTTTGATAAAAATGATGTGAGGACAGTAACTAAAGTATTGATGAGTGAAGATGCATTCAGCGACCAAGCTAAACGAGCTTCGTTGGCGCCTAAGGGTGAGCCTGTAATGGCTGATTCTGGAAAAGCAATTGTTCTAGAAACTGCTTCATTACATGTGAGTGCTCGTATAGTTGATATGCAATATGGTGGAGGGGCCTTACCACAAAACTCATTTTTCAATCAGCTCACTGTAGAATTATCAGCTTGGCGTAAGGCTTAATTTCGCAGATTTTATTTGCTCCATTACTCTAAACGTATAATTTTGAAAGTGCTTTTTCCGCCTGGCGTAACTACTGTTACAGTGTCATCAATAGATTTTCCTATGATTGCCTGACCAATTGGAGATTCGTGTGAAATCATGCCTGTAGTAGGGTCTGCTTCAGCAGGACCTACCAAGGTGTATTGTTCTTCAACCCCGTCATCTTCAGAGATTGTTACTGTGGATCCGATAGCTACTTCTTGCTTGCTAGTTTGATCTGAAATTAATACTGAACTACGTAGCATTTCTTGTAATTCCAATATGCGGCCTTCAATAAAGGCCTGATCTTCCTTTGCGGCAATATAATCTGCGTTTTCGCTTAGGTCACCCATTTTGATCGCGTCTCTGAGCCGTTTGGCAAGTTCAGGACGTTGCTTTGTTGTGAGTTCAGTGAGTTCGCGAGTTAATTTCTGTATGCCAGCATCCGTAAGATAAGTCTTATTAGTGTTCATCTGTATCCTTGTGATAAGGTATGTGTAAATATAAACAAAATTGATGTGGTGAATGTAATGTTTTCATATAGGTAAGGAACTAGATTGATTACTTTGTCCTAACTTTTAGATCTAAGTGTTCCGTTTCAGCATATCTGTCTGTCATTCCTGCAATGTAGTCACATACTGCACGCTCTATGCCTAGAGAATCTATGTTTTGTTGTATGTTTGACGGCAGATAAGCAGGGTTATCAATAAAGTGGGAATAGAGGTCTCCTAGTAACTGAGTAGCTTTTGCTTCCATATTTCTTACACGTGGATGAGAGAAAAGATTCTTTCGTAAAAATGCGTTAATTTCTTTATTGTAGTCGTTATACTGATTAGACCATTGTACTACATTGTATTCTAATTGTTGAATGTGCAGTGGGTCAGTAGGATTTGTATTCTGTAGGTTTTTATTAGTAGTCTCTATTAAATTGTGTATTTCAAGACCTATTATACGACGGATCATCCTGTGTCTCGTTAGTTCGGTAAGGTGGTTCCCATCCCAGCTTATGCTGTCTCTTGCAATTTTCCAGAGTGTAAGTTGATCCATAGTGTTTGCAGTTAGGATACCGGATCTTAGTCCATCATCTAAATCGTGAGCGTTATAAGCGAGTTCATCTGCAGCATTTGCTATTTGTGCTTCTAAGTGTCCTCGCAAATCTGGATTGTAGTCATCAGCGTCCGCAATATCATATTCGGTTTCATGCTTGACTATACCTTCTCGTACTTCCCAAGTTAGGTTTAGACCCCTAAAATTGGGGTAACGGCATTCAATATCCGTGAGTATGCGTATGGACTGTTTGTTGTGATCAAACCCTCCATGGTTTGTTAGTAAGCTGTTTAGTACTCGTTCCCCAGTATGTCCAAAAGGTGGGTGTCCTAAATCGTGGGCCAAGCAAATAGCTTCTACTAAGTCTTCGTTAGCAGCCAGTGCTCTTGCAATAGTTCTTCCGACTTGGGCTACTTCAAGCGAATGAGTAAGCCTAGTTCTGTAATAGTCACCTTCATTATTTTCGAACACCTGTGTTTTGTACTCCAAGCGACGAAATGCAGTTGTATGTATTATTCTGTCGCGGTCACGTTGGTATTCAGTTCGATAGATAGCTTTTCTTTCTTCGTATTGTCTACCTTTTGATTTAGAGCTTCTAAATCCGTAGGGAGCTATTGATTTGTTTTCATTTGATTCTAAATCTGTGCGCGTAATTAGCATAATCTAATTGTACATGTCTAATACATTATTATGTTGCTTAATATTAAGTGATAAGTTTTTTTATCAGTTATTTTTGTTTCTTATTAATTTCATCTTCAATGAATTGTGTTTGTTCAATATGGCAATCCACATATATGACACTTAAGATGTTTTTCTGAGCTCGCCTGCTAGTATTTGAGGTAAGTCTATTTCTGGATTAGCTGATATTTTATCAGTAAGTATTTTGCGCAAATCATAAAGAGTATCTCTAAGAAGTGCTGCTTTTTCAAATTCCGTATTATCTGCAGCTTTGTGCATGTTTATTTCCGTTTTTGAGATCAGGGCAATGATTTCGTCAGTTGTCATATCCTCCATTGTTTCAATATGTGCAAAGGAATCATTTGTTGGTTTGTTTCTTAGCTGGTCAGTTATGTCTCGGATGGATTTTACTATGCTAGTGGGCCGTATATTATTTTCGGTGTTGTATTTCGACTGTATTGATCTTCTGCGGTTTGTCTCATCAATTGCATGTTGCATTGCATCAGTACGTTTGTCCGCATACATAATTACTCTGCCTTTAGAGTGTCTTGCTGCACGTCCGATAGTTTGGATTAGAGCTGTAGCTGACCTAAGGAATCCTTGTTTGTCTGCATCAAGTATTGATACTAGGGATACTTCCGGTAAGTCTAGGCCTTCTCTTAGTAAATTAATACCAACTACTACGTCGTAGACTCCGAGGCGTAATTCTCTTAGAATTTCAACTCTCTCTAATGCGTCTATTTCTGAGTGAAGATGATGTACTTTTATATTCAATTCTGACAAGTATGTTGAGAGGTCTTCCGCCATGCGCTTAGTAAGAGTAGTGACTAGAGCACGTTCTCCATTTATTGTGCACTTCCGTATTTCTTCGATTAGGTCATCTACTTGTCCTTCAAGTGGACGTACTTCTATAGTGGGGTCTAGCAGTCCAGTTGGACGTATGACTTGTTGGATTGTACCATTTGCTTGTTCTAGTTCGTATGGTCCAGGTGTGGCGGAAGTATATATTGTTTGACCGATCCGGTCTTGAAATTCATCGAAATTTAGTGGTCTGTTGTCCAATGCGGATGGTAGTCTAAATCCATAATCGACCAGGACTGTTTTTCTGGCTAAATCTCCTGCATACATGCCCCGTATTTGTGGGATGGTCATATGGCTTTCATCAATTACTAGGAGAAAATCTGCGGCAAAATAGTCTATAAGAGTCCATGGAGGTGATCCTGCTGGTCTTTGGTCTAGTGGTCTGGAATAATTTTCTATACCTGAACAGCTGCCTACCTCTCTCAGCATCTCAAGGTCATATAGCGTACGTTGTTCAATACGTTGTGCCTCTAGATGCTTTTCTTCGGTTTTGAAATAAGCTATGCGTTGCTGGAGCTCATGCTCGATATCTTGTAGAGCCAGGCGTAGTTTGTCTTCTTCAGCTATAAAGTGCCTGGCGGGAAAAATTTTTATGTCATTATGGATGCCATGTACTTCGCCAGTAATTGTATTTACCTCTAGTATTTTCTCTACATCATCGCCAAATAGGTCTATGCGATAAGAATGTTCAGCATATGGGGGTAAGATTTCTATGGTGTCCCCTCTTACTGCAAAAGTACCAGGTTTGAGTACTGTATCGTTGCGGTTGTACTGTATCTCAACGAGTTGTCTCAGTAGATTATTTCGTCTTATGGTTGTGTTTAGTTTTATGTCAATTACAACCTTACCGTAAGATATGGGAGAGCCTAAACCGTATATACTGGATACAGAACCCACAATAATGACATCGGGCCTGCTCATTAAAGAGGCTGTGGCTGAGAGCCGCATTTGATCGATTTGTTCATTGATACTAGTTTCTTTTTCAACGTATAGATCGTGCCTTGGCACATAAGCCTCGGGTTGATAATAATCATAGTAGCTTACGAAATATTCTACTGCGTTATGAGGAAAAAATTCTTTGAATTCAGCATATAACTGTGCTGCTAGTGTCTTGTTGTGGGCTAATACAAGAGTAGATTTTTGTGTCTTTTCAATAACATTCGCAATCGTGTAAGTCTTGCCAGTCCCAGTTGCACCATGAAGTACTTGATGGGCTAATCCGGTGTCAAGTCCTTTTACTAAATCTCTGATTGCCTCGGGTTGGTCGCCTGTAGGTTGGTAAGGCGCTTGAATTTTGAATTCGGGCATAAATTAATTATACCTGCGGTACCCTAGAATAGTTTGTCGATGATATGATAAGAATATTATGTTGAAGAAGCCAATTTTGATAGTAATGGTTGGACCTACTGCTGTTGGTAAAACCAACACGGCTATATCTTTAGCTGAACTAATCGGTGCGGAAATAGTTTCTGCGGACTCTCGCTTACTCTATCAGGGTATGAATATTGGGACTGCTAAACCAACTGATGAAGAGATGGAGCGGGTTCCACATCATCTGATTGATGTGACCAAGCCGGATAAGGCTTGGTCATTAGCCCAGTATAAAAACGCAGCCAACAGCTCTATAAGTGATATACAGCAAAGATATCATATACCTTTGCTGGTGGGTGGCACCGGACAATATGTGCGTGCGATTATCGAAGGCTGGGATATACCTCCTATTCCCAAGGACCATAAAATACGTGAAGAGTTAGTTGATTATGCTGAAAGGTATGGTTCTGTTTCGTTACATAGCAAACTAATAGAGCTGGATAGTAAAGCTGCTGAATCAATTGATCCTCGTAACATACGCAGGATAGTTCGTGCTTTGGAAGTATGTATTAGTACTGGAAAGCCTTTTTCGCAATTGCGTACAAAAACTAAACCTAGTTATGATATTTTTGTGGTTGGATTATCTATGGAAAGAACCAAACTTTATATAAGAATAGATGCACGTATTGATAAAATGTTCGCTGATGGTTGGGTCGAGGAAGTCCATAGATTGATTGACCAAGGTTATACACCGGATATGTCGAGCATGTCTGCATTGGGTTATCGTGAGGTTATAGATTTTATACAGGGAAATATTGATCTTGCTGAGACTAAACGAAGGATTAGGAAGGCGAGTCGGAGGCTAGTGCGTAGACAGGCATCATGGTTTTCGGCTGATGATATGAGTATAAATTGGTACCAGATGGAAGATTTTTCTCTAACACAGTTGCATACTAACGTTTCAAACTGGATCCACTCAATTTCATAGATTCAGGATAAGTGGTAGTATGATGGTAGGTGTTCTTGAATTTTTGCTATTTTCGTGGTTTTGGAGACAGAAAAGTAGAATGAAATTAAATCAAACATTTATTTTGAGAGCACTTTGCATATTGATAGTAATTTTTGCTATCGGACATGATGTTGGTGCTTCTCCAAACCGGACCCAAATTAAAGACATAATGTCTGTACTGACACCAGAACAAAAAGTAGGTCAATTGTTCTTGATAGGTTTTGATGGCACCGATATTGGCAGTCAAACCTCTGTTTACAAGCTTATATATGATTATCGTGTCGGTGGTGCGATGCTGATGCTAGAGAATGACAATTTTAGTGATAATGGCGATATCATCGATTCTACATCGAAATTAACCAAAGGGCTCCAGAGGATAGCTTGGCAGAAAATAAATAGTGATTCAAAAGAAGCAGTTGGAATGCTTTCAGATGCCAACATTAGTAGTAGTTACATACCACTCCTAATTGGTGCTAAATACAATTCAAATCTTGGGGATAATATGGACTCTGGTGAAGGGTTGACTCGTATCCCTGGAGCAATGGCAGTGGGAGCTACATGGGACACCAGTCTCGCGCGCTCTATGGGTGAGATAACTGGGTCCGAATTGAGTAAAATAGGTATTAATTTATATGTCGGCCCTAGCATGGATGTAGTGGATCCTAGAATTGGAGCTAGTTCTGGCGGTAAAGGTTTGGAGTCTTTTGGTGGTAGCCCTTACTGGGTGGGAGAGATGGCTCGTTCATTTATAGTTGGCGTTCATAGAGGGAGTAGTGGACGAATTGCTTTTGTAGGCGAACCTTTCCCTGGATTAGGTGCTGCTGACAGTAGTAGAATGGATACTCCTGTTGTGAATAAATCTTTGCAAGATTTGCTTAAAATTGACTTGGCTCCGTACGAATCAGTTACAAAAATGCCCTATGGTTCAGAAGAAACTATTGATATCTTAATGCCCGCGCAGGCAAGATATTCGGCGTGGCAGGGTTCGGTTTCTATTGATACCCGTCCGCTTGGTTTGGACTCTGGCGGTATGACTGAGTTGTTCAACGTGCAGGAATTTTATGATTGGCGTGAGCAAGGTGGTCTGATTATGAGTTCAGCATTAGGAACTGAAGGAGTAAGAAGATTTTATGATCCTTCAGATAAAACTTTTCCGGCATTCGAAATAGCTCGAGATGCATTTTTGGCTGGTAATGACATACTGTTTATTGATGGCTTTGTTTTGGATAGGTCTGAAGATCAATTTGATACGGTAGTGAGCACTATTGATTTGTTTGTCCGTAAGTATCGTGAAGATGCAGCGTTTGCTGAAAGAGTAGATAGTGCTGTAGAACGTATTATTGCTATGAAATTGCGTTTGTATGATGATGATCTATCAATTCTTAATGTCACTGAAGGTTCACTGCTGTTTGGGATTGAGATAGAGGAGGGAAAAGTCTTTCAAGTGGCGCAAGAGGCTGTTACATTATTGAGTCCAACGAAAGCTGAGTTTATCAGTCGAGTGCCTCGTGGCCCATCT
>DDZT01000044.1 GCA_002346435.1 Anaerolineales bacterium UBA3001 | reverse complement strand
GTTGGTCATAAATTAGGTGAATTTGCACCTACTAGGACATTTCGTGGACATTTGCCAAGATCTATGGTGAGTTGATTAGTGTTTTTTAAGGATAATTTATTGTGGATGATCAGATAGCTATTGCAACATCTAGTAGAGTTCCAGGATCTGCACAGAAAGCAAGGTTAGTAGCGGATCTTGTGCGAGGTGAACTGGTGTTAGATGCGATATCGCGATTGCGTTATTTGCCTCATGCAGCTGCTGTAAGTATTACTAAGGCTATTAAATCAGCTTCGGCTAATGCAGAGTCGCAATTCGGTTGGTCTGAAGATGATATGTTAGTCCAGTCTATATTGGTTGATGAAGGTCCTAGTCGTATGTGGCGCAAATTTGGTGCACGAGGTCGTTATAAGCCTATAAAAAGAAGAACTGCACATATAAAAGTGACTTTAGTGCAGGTAAAGGACTAATTGAGGATTAGAAAACAGAAATATGGGTCGTAAAGTTCATCCTATTGGATTTAGGCTAAAGGTGGTAAAGGAGTGGGAAGGTCGTTGGTTCGCGACTGGTAGTGTGTATCGTGAGCAACTTGGTCAAGACATAGCCATTCGCAAGTCGATCTTGGAGGGTAGAAGAAGAGCGGCTATAGCAAGAGTCGAGATAGAGAGATATCCTAATCAAGTTCACGTCACTATTTTTTCTGGAAAACCTGGCATCGTTATTGGTAGAAAGGGTGCGCAGGTGAAGGAAATGAGAGCGGAGCTTGAGAAGCTTTGTGGTATGGCTTGCAAAGTGGAGGTTGAGGAGATTACTCAGCCAGATCTCGAAGCCAAACTTGTGGCTGAAAATGTGGCTAATCAGTTAGAAAGGCGCATCAGTTATAGTAGAGCTATGAAAAGAGCTATAGGTCAAGCAATGCGTCAAGGAGCGAAAGGAATTAAGATTAGTGTGTCGGGACGTTTAGGGGGATGGGATATGTCTCGACGTACTTGGATGCGTGAAGGGCGAGTACCACTTCAGACATTGCGCGCAGATATTGATTATGCCTTGTCAGAAGCTGCCACTACTTATGGAAAGATAGGCGTCAAAGTTTGGATATATAGAGGCGAGGTTCTACCTGACCAAGTTGGAGACACATCCGATGTGTATGTTAGTTCCTAGAGAAAGTGGAGGTTGTGACTGAAATGTTAATGCCTAAACGAGTCAAGTATCGTAAGCAGATGCGAGGCCGAATGCGAGGCAAGGATCAACGTGGTTCTGAAATTCACTTTGGCGAGTATGGACTTCAGGCTATGGAGCCTGGGTGGATAACTCAGAGGCAAATTGAGGCTGCGCGTAGGGCGATGGTTAGAGCATTAAAGCGCCGGGGTAAGGTATGGATTAGGATATTTCCAGATAAACCAGTGACTCAACGAGCTGCTGAGACTAGAATGGGTAAAGGTAAGGGAAGCGTTGACCATTGGGTTGCAGTAGTAAGACCTGGGCGGATGTTATTCGAATTGGCTAGTGCAGAGGATGATGAGACAGCTAGAAAAGCCTTGCGTTTAGCTAGTCATAAGCTTCCAATTAAGGTTCAGATAAGAACTAACCGCACTTCTGATGTTATTGGTGGGGGTAAGTGATGCATATATCAGAGGTAAGAGATATGTCGGAAGACGAGTTGGATAGGCAAATAGATGAACAGAGGGAAGCTTTGTTTAACTTAAGGTTTCGTACAGCAATTGGCCAGGAAACTGATACCTCTCAATTTCGTAAGACGCGGCGCAACTTAGCAAGAATGTTGACCATTAGAAGAGAGAGAGCTCTTTTGTCTGTTGATAATCCACAGATTGAGGAACAAAATGACTAATAAAAGACGACGTCTTGTTGGGTTTGTTACAAAGAATAGTTCCGAGAAAACTGTGTCTGTAAAGGTTGCTAGAACTACGGTGCATCCATTATATCGTAAGGTGTTGAGGGTCACAGATAATTATTTGGTGCACGATGAACATGGAAAAGCGAACGTTGGTGATAAAGTTAGTATTGTTGAGTCGCGGCCAATCAGTAAACTTAAGCGCTGGTCCTTGGAAGAAGTAGTAAATGCTGGGACTTCAGCATATGAAGTTGTTCCAGAAAATGTGGAGAAATAAATGATTCAACAGGAATCGCGACTTGCTGTGGCGGACAACTCGGGTGCACGTGAAATACTAGTCATCAGAGTGCTTGGAGGAACTAGGCGAAGATACGCTGGAGTGGGTGACACAGTTGTAGCTTCGATCAAGTCGGCAGTGCCCAATAGTGCCGCAAGTAAACGCGAGGTTGTTCGGGCTGTGGTTGTCAGAACTGCAAAGGAATTCCAGCGTAAAGATGGATCACAGATCCGCTTTGACGATAATGCTGCTGTCCTTTTGGATGGTGAAACTAAAAATCCTAGAGGCACACGCATCTTTGGGCCGGTAGCTCGCGAACTTAGGTCGCGGGGCTATTCAAAGATTCTTTCTTTGGCGCCAGAGGTGTTGTAAAAGAGAGTGGGTGATTTGGTATGAATATTCGAAAAGGTGATACCGTAGAGATTGTTTCCGGTAATGACGCTGGTAGAAGAGGCGAGGTGCTTCAGCTAGTGCCTGACAGGCATGGGGTTGTAGTGGAAGGAGCAAACGTACGCAAGAAGCATCAGAAGCAGCAGGAAACTGGTGGACAGCGTCCCTTATCTGCTGGAATGATCGAGTTTGAGGCTCCAATACATGTGTCTAATGTGATGTTAGTATGTCCTAAGTGCGATATTTCAGTTCGTACAAGTATTAAGAGAGATAAAGGTCAGAAAACACGAGTCTGTAAAAAGTGTGGTGCGTCGTTTGAATGATAATGGATATTGAAACTATAGGTCAAATTATCTATGTCTGATTTGAAGAAATATTTTCGGAATGAAGTAGCGCCAGCTCTAATGAAAGAGCATGGTTTAACCAATCCTATGCAGGTTCCCAGTATCGCTAAAATAGTATTGAATATAGGTCTTGGGGAAGCTCTGACTAATAGCAAATCTCTCGACGCGGCTGTATCAGATTTAGCTACTATTACTGGTCAACAACCTGTTATTACGCGTGCAAGGATGAGTATAGCGAATTTTAAACTTCGTGAAGGAAGTGCGGTCGGAACCAAGGTTACGTTAAGGGGAGAGCGAATGTGGTCTTTTTTGGATAGATTGATGAAAATTACATTGCCTCGTGTGCGTGACTTTCGTGGATTACCTCCTACTGGATTTGATGGCCGTGGAAATTTTACTTTGGGCATGCAGGACCAACTCGCCTTTCCAGAAATTAATTATGACAAAATCGATAAGTTGCGAGGCATGGAAATTACTATAGTTACCACAGCTCCTGATGATGTGCAGGGGTTAAGTTTGCTAACTATGTTAGGCATGCCGTTTCGTGAAAATGAAAAGGTGTATTAATTATGGCTAAGAAATCTATTGTTATTCGCGAGCAGCGTAGAAAATATGCAACTCGTGTTCGTAATCGTTGTGGTTCATGTGGGAGACCAAGAGCGTATATGCGGAGGTTTGGCTTGTGCCGCATTTGTTTTAGAGAACTAGCATTAAAAGGACAAATTCCAGGCGTAGTTAAATCGTCTTGGTGAATTACGGTAAATTATTTTATGACTATTAGTGATCCAATTGGAGACATGTTAAATCGTATACGGACAGCATTACTTGCTGGTCATACGTCCACATCTGTACCCAATTCAAAAATAAAAGTATCAATTGCTCGTATATTACAAGATGAAGGATATATTGAAGGTTATGACATCGTGAATCAAGATAGTGTGCACAGTTCGATTGAGTTGAGTATACGTTATGTTGGCAAGAGACTTGAGCGGCGTCCTGTTATACGTGGGATAAAGCGTATTAGTAAACCAGGGCAGCGTGTATATGCTGGCAGGCGTAGAATACCACGTGTGCTTTCAGGAATTGGTGTCGCGATAATGTCTACACCTAAAGGTGTGATGACTGGTCGACGTGCTCGTAAGTTAGGAGTAGGTGGTGAAGTGTTATGTCATATTTGGTAAATAGGGGTATATAAAATGTCACGCATAGGCAAGGAACCTATACCAATACCGCCTAAAGTTGAGGTTCAGATTGATCAAGTAGGTGTGCATATTACTGGTCCTAAAGGAGAGTTAACTCAAAGTATAAGAAGTGGACTCGAGATTAGACAAGATGATGGAGCTGTTTTGGTAGAAAGATCAAATGATGCACCAGAATTAAGAGCATTGCACGGTACTATACGTATGCTGATCAATAACATGATCGTTGGAGTGACTGATGGATGGGATAAAGAGTTACAAATTGAGGGTGTGGGATATAGAGCTGAGCTACAAGGTAAGGATCTTGTATTAAGTTTGGGTTACTCACACCCAGTAAAAGTAGCTGCGCCATCAGGGATTGAATTTGAGGTTGATGGGAGTTCTCGTATCATTATTGTCAAGGGAGCAGACAAGCAGTTGGTTGGTCAAATAGCTGCTGATGTTAGATCTTTGAGGCCCCCTGAACCTTATAAGGGCAAAGGTATTAGATACAAGGGTGAATATGTACGTCGAAAAGCTGGTAAAGCTGGTAAGGTGGAGTAGATATGGCAAATAAGTCTCGGACAACTGCACGCAAGCGAAGACACAAACGTGTGCGTAGAAAAGTTTATGGTACTTCGGACCGCCCTAGGTTAAATGTATTTCGTAGTGCTAAACATATTTGGGCTCAATTGATAGATGATGAGCAAGGACTAACCTTAGCTCAAGCATCTACACTGGAATCAAAGTTCCGGAATCAGGACGAGAAGGGCACTCAAATTGACAGAGCAAAAACTGTCGGTGCTGTTGTCGCAGATCGGGCTAAGGAACAAGGTATCAAAAGAGTAGTGTTTGATCGAAGTGGATATAAATATCATGGTAGAGTGAAGGCTTTAGCAGATGCTGCGCGAGATGCCGGCTTGCAGTTTTAGGAGAAAATAATGGCGCGAACTGAAAATCCAAGAGCAAGAGAAGAAGATCGCGATGAATTTGACGAACGAGTCGTTGATATCAATAGAGTTGCGAAGGTGATTAAGGGTGGTCGTCGATTTGGATTTAGAACAGTGATGGTAGTGGGCGATAATCGAGGCAGAGTTGGCATTGGTGTTGGTAGAGCTCAAAATGTACCTGATGCTCTCAGGAAATCAGCGGATAAAGCTAGGAAGAACATGCGTAAAATCCCTATGGTTGGAACTACCATCCCACATGAACATGTTGGGACTGTCAGTGGTGCCAGAGTGCTTCTTAAACCAGCTTCTCCTGGTACAGGAGTTATAGCTGGTGGTGGGGTTAGAGCAGTGATTGAGTGTGCTGGTATCAAGGATATATTGACTAAGTCTCAGGGCAGCGCAAATGTATTAAACGTAGTTCAGGCTACATTTGCGGGCTTGACCGAGATGATAGACCCTGTAGAAGAAGCTAAGCGCAGAGGAAAGAATATAGAAGATGTTCAACCGTTTTGGACGAGGAGTCGTAATGGCCAAGAAAGCAAAGGGTAAATCTTTACGTATCACTTTGGTTAAAAGCCCACTTGGCTACAGTAAACGTCATAAGGGTACTATTAGGGCACTTGGACTTCGTCGTTTAAACCAAACGGTAGAACATAATGACACTCCACAATTGCGAGGTATGTTGGTGAAAGTCTCTCATTTGATAGATGTGATTGGTGCTTGAAGTGAAGGTATTTAAGTTGGATTATTATGAAATTACATGATTTGAGTCCTCATCGTGCTTCACGCCGATTAGGCAAAAGAGTTGGTAGAGGTATTGCGGCGGGTCAAGGCAAGACTGCTGGTAGAGGCACTAAAGGAGCTGGCTCTAGATCAGGCTCTGGAGGTAAATTGTACAGAGAAGGTGGTAATTTGCCTTTCGTGCGTAAGCTTCCCTTTAAGCGCGGCTTTCGCAGCATAAATCGTATAGAGTATTTAGAAGTCAATTTGGATGATATAAATGAACGGTTCAATGACGGTGATGTAGTGGACCCTACGACTTTGGCAGAAAATGGATTTATGAAAAGTCCTGATGATTTGCCCATTGTTATACTTGGTAGAGGTGAAGTTGGTAAAGGTATCACAGTAAAAGCACACCGATTTTCAAGAAGTGCAATTACTAAAATTGAAGCTGCCGGTGGTACTGTCGAAGTCATTAATACAGGCGTTAGTGAATAACTTTGGAGATTATTAAATAAAATGAAAGGTGCAGCACTAAAACGACTGTGGACAGCACAAGATCTGCGTAATCGACTATTGATTACAGTAGGTTTGTTGGTGTTATACCGATTGGCAGCTCATGTTCCAGTGCCCGGAGTAGACCGAGAAGCAATTGCACAAATTTTGCAATCGTCTACTGGGGCAGGAAATCTATTAAGTCTTTTTGATTTGTTGTCAGGTGGTACAGTATCTAATTTTTCTGTGCTAGCTATGGGGGTTTATCCCTACATTACAGCACAGATTATTTTGCAGTTAATGGTTCCAATTATTCCCGCTCTTAAGCAAAGGATGGAGGATGATCCGCGTGAAGGGAAACAGTTTATGGAGCGTTGGACTTATTATTTAGCCATTCCTATGGCTTCACTAAATGCAATTGGTCAGATTCGACTGTTCCAGTCTTCCGGACTTCCCATATTACCTCATTTTGGATTTTCAGGAGACAATTTGCTGCCGACTATTACTACGCTGATTACTATGACAGGCGGTACAATGTTCGCTATTTGGTTGGGTGAATTAATTTCCGAATATGGAATTAGAAACCAAGGACTATCATTGATAATTTTCAGTGGTATTGTAAGTGGTTTGCCTCGAAGCGTTGGGCAATTGTGGTCCGATGAACAGACTCGTTATGCTGGAATAGCTCTGTTTATTGTTCTAGTTGCTATCACTGTGTTTGCAATTGTAGTAGTGACTCAAGGGCGGCGAAATGTACCAGTAATGTATCCAGGCAGACGAATTGGTCGTCGTCAGTCGATGCCTGTCAGAGGATCTCTGCCACTGCTGGTGAACATGGCGGGAATGATTCCCATCATATTTGCCAGCGCCATACTGAGTTTCCCTGCTATACTCGCGCAGTTTTTTACACAGAGTCAAAGAGAATGGGTGCGAAATTTTGCTTTGGGCATGCAAGATCTTTTTGCCAATCAGCAGAATGTGGGTTACATCACTATATATTTCTTTATGGTTGTATTGTTTGCATTCTTCTATACTGATGTGCTGTTTCAGCAGCAGAACTATGGTGAAAATTTGAAGCGTGTGGGAGCGCAGGTACCTGGTGTAACACAAGGAGCTCCAACACAGAGATACTTAAACAAGGTTTTGCGAAGGATAACACTTCCTGGTGCGACATTGTTGGGTACTGTAGCAGTGCTACCTCTATTAGTAGGATTGATGCTGGTAGGATTTACATCTGGGAGCAATGCTTTTTTTGCTATAGGTTCTGGTCTATTGATTGTGGTGGGAGTTGTTAAGGAAACCTTTTTTGGGCTTGAGACTGAACTTAAACTACGAGGTTATGACGAGTCTTTGCTTGTCAGTTAAACGTGATCTTATGTTTTTGGTAATGATTGGTCCTCCTGGTGCTGGTAAAGGTACGCAGGCAAAGCGTTTGGCCGAAACACTTGGCTTGAGCCATGTGTCGACAGGGGAAATATTCAGGCAAAATATTAGCCGTAAAACTGAACTCGGTTTACGTGTTAAGGAGTTGCTCGAAGATGGAATTCTGGTGCCTGATGATTTGACCATTGAATTGGTCCAAGATCAAATAGATCAATTGGTTAATAGTAGCGGAGCGATTTTTGATGGGTTTCCGCGTAATCTAGAGCAAGCTACAGCATTGGAAGATATGCTGTTATTACACGGTAAAGGAGTAGACTTAGCTCCATTAATTAATCTTAGTGATAGTACTATCATCGAGAGGCTTACAGGTAGACGTACTGATAAGGATACAGGAAAAACATATCATCTTATCTATGATCCTCCGCCGCGCAATGCGAATATTGAGCAAAGATCTGATGATAAGAGAGACACTGTACTACGAAGACTAGACGATTATCATCAAAGTACTGTACCTATGCTTGCTTATTATGATGAGCGCGATTTGCTCTGTGAAATCGACGGAGAAGACACGATTGATCGAGTCGCCGAAGCTTTGTTAAAGGTAATAAGAGGACGTGTTTTTGCATGATTATTATAAAATCTGAAAGGGAAATTGGGCTCATGCGTAAAGCGGGTCATGTAGTAGCTACGGTTTTACATGAGCTAGAACAATTGTTGCGTCCAGGTGTGACTACACAAGAATTGGATCAATGTGCGGAAAAGCAATTGTCAAAATTAAATGCCAAATCTCCTTTTAAAGGATATCAGCCTACGAGTTCACATGTTCCATTTCCCGGAGTAACATGTATGTCAGTTAATTCTGAGATAGTTCATGGGGTTCCGAGTGATAGAAAATTGGTGGAGGGAGATATTTTAACTATTGACTGTGGTGCTGTGTACAAAGGTTGGATGGCTGATAGTGCCTGGACTTTTCCGATTGGTGAGATAAGTGACGGCGCTCATGATTTACTAGACGCAACTCAGAATGCTCTTTATGCTTCAATTGAGTCTGCTCGGGCTGGTAATCGTACTGGTGATGTAGCAGAAACAATGCAGAAAGCTGTTGAGGATAGAGGTTACAACGTAATAAGACATCATACTAGTCATGGTATTGGTCGTAATTTGCATGAGGATCCGCAAATATTAAATCATGGACGATCTAAAAGTGGTCCAACATTGAAACCAGGTATGACAATTGCATTAGAACCTATGGTGCTAGCGGGTCATTATGATACAACAATAATGAACGATCAATGGACAGTTGAGGCAACTGATGGTCACCTCACTGCTCATTTTGAGCATACAATAGCCGTTACAAATAATGAGGCAGAGATTTTGACACAATTGAATTCTAACGGTGGTATTTAGATATGAAAGTATCTGCATCTGTAAAAAAACGATGTCCTAAATGTAAGATTGTTCGCAGACGTGGTCGTGTATATGTTATATGTGAAAATAAACGACATAAGCAGCGTCAGGGTTAATTTGATCGTATTGGAGATTAATTGATATGGCAAGAATAGAGGGAATAGATCTACCTAGAACGAAGCGGATTGAGATTGCACTTACCTATATTTATGGCATAGGAAAATCTTCGGCGCAGGCTGTGCTCGTTGATGCTGGTATTGATGCTTCTACTAAGGTAAGTGAATTGTCGGAAGATGAAATAGTAGCGTTAAGGGATAATATTGCTGGAAACTATGTGGTTGAGGGTGATTTGCGTCGTGCAACTCAGATGAATATTAAGCGTCTTACTGAAATTGGATGCTATAGGGGAAGACGCCATAGGATGAATTTACCAGTTAGAGGACAGCGTACTCGAACTAATGCACGGACATCAAAGGGAATAAAGAAAACAGTAGCTGGGCGTGGTCGTAGACGTGGTGCGAGAAAGAAATAGGATATGAGTAAATAATATGGCACAAAGATCAAAGCGAAGGCGTGAAAAACGGACAGTGGCGCGTGGTAGGGTTTATATTCATGCGACATTTAACAATACTATAGTTACAGTCACAGATAGAGGTGGAGGAGTAATTTCGTGGGGTAGTGGAGGCACTGCGGGATTTAAAGGGTCGCGTAAAAGTACGCCTTACGCTGCTAGATTGGCAGGAGAACAAGCAGGGAGTAAGGCTAAAGACATGGGACTTCAGGAAGTGGATATGTTTGTTAAGGGTCCGGGTCCTGGCCGCGAATCTGCTATTCGTGCTATTCAGGGGTTAGGTATTGTGGTCAATTCCATTACAGATACTACTCCTGTCCCCCATAATGGATGTCGGCCTCCAAAGAAAAGGCGTGTGTAGAAAGAAGATGATAGCTTTATTGGATATAGGTATTTAGGAAATTACGATATTATGGCGAAATATACAGGTTCAGTGTGTAAATTGTGTCGCCGAGAAGGCGAAAAACTTTATCTCAAAGGCTCTAGGTGCATGACTCCTAAATGTTCTTTCGAGAAACGAGGTTATCCACCTGGTCAGCATGGTCCGCAGGCTCAGTGGAGGCGTAAACGCGAGTCTGATTATGCAATTCAATTGCGTGCAAAGCAGCGTGCTAGACGAATATATGGTGTATTAGAAAGGCAGTTTCGAAACTATTATCGCAAGGCTGTTCGTACTAGAGGTTTGACAGGTATGGCATTATTACAGGAATTAGAAGTGCGTCTTGATAATGTGGTATATAGATTAGGTTATGCGCGCAGCAGAGCTGAGGCTCGACAGTTAGTGTCACATGGTCATTTCTTAGTGAATGGTAGAAGAACAGATGTACCTTCCTTTCAGTTAAGTTCTGGCGATGAGATTGAAGTACGTTCAGCATCTAAGGAGCGTGTGGTTTTTCGAGCACTGCTAGATGAGGCCGAGGGACGTACAATTCCTACGTGGCTAAGTAGGGATGTTACTGCGCTGACCGGTAAGATGATAGATGTTCCAAATAGACAAGAAATATTCGAGCCGGTAAATGAACAACTTATAGTGGAGTTTTATTCTAGGTGATGTGTAAGCGCGATTTGCAGTACATCGCATTTATTATCACTGGGAGGGATTTATTTTGATTTCTACAACAGATATGGTTACACCAAGAATCGAGCGTGATGCTGTCTCATTAAATTACGGCAAATTTTTTGTAAGTCCTCTGGAAACTGGATTTGGCGTAACAATAGGAAATGCCTTGCGTAGGGTTTTACTTTCTTCTCTTGAAGGTGTCGCAGTAACCTCTATTAGAGTGAATGACATTTATCATGAATTCTCTGATTTGCCAGGAATTCGTGAAGATATGACTGAAATATTACTACAGATCAAGCAGTTGCGAATGAAACTGCACGAAGGTTCGACAGCAAGGATATCATTGAGCGTTAGTGGCGAAGGTACTGTAACCGCTGCGGATGTGGAGTGCCCGGCTGAAGTGGAGATTATCAATCCTGATCTTTATCTTTTCACTATGGATAAGAAAACTGCGAAAATGGAAATAGAGTTAACTGTACAGCGTGGACGTGGATACTCTCCGGCTGAAGATCGCGGTGTTCTGCCAGTAGGTGATATACCCACAGATGCTATTTATAGTCCAGTTCGACGTGTCAATTGGGATGTAGAAAGTGCTAGGGTTGGTCAAGACACAGGATATGACAAACTAGTTATGGAAATATGGACTGATGGTACGATAGCACCCGAAGAGGCATTGAGTGGTAGTGCTGTCATTATGATGCATCATTTGAAAGATATTTCGGGGGTAACTGAAGAGATGCTAATGGAGGTTATAGAAGAGGTTGAGGAAGAGGTAGTTCCCAACGAAGTGTACGAGGTTCCAATAGAACAATTAGATCTTTCAGTGCGTGTGTTCAATTCACTTAAGCGTACAGGTATTACGTCTGTGGGTGAGGTATTGGACCATATGTCTAGAGGGGACGAGGCGATGATGTCAATACGTAATTTTGGCGATAAATCGCTTAACGAGTTAAGAGATAAATTAATTGAAAGAAATTATATCGAGGGCGATATTTCAGACGAAGTGCTAGAAGAGACGGAAGTTGCTTTGGAGATATCGGGATGAGACACCGGACATTCGGCCGTAGACTCAATAGATCTGTATCACATCGGAAGGCTTTGCGTAGAAATTTGATGAATGAGTTGTTTGTTCACGAACGAATAAATACTACAGAAGCTAAAGCACGTGCAATTCGTGGAGATGCGGAGCGTGTGATATCCATTGCCAAACGTGGTAAGCGTATTGGAGATGAGATGGCTATGGTACATGCTCGTAGGACTATTATGCGTCGTTTGAATAACAAAAAGGTCGTGGAAAAAGTAGTAGAGGAAATTGCTCCTAGATTTGAGAATAGACCTGGTGGATATACTCGAATGCTTAAGGTTGGTGCTCGTCGTGGAGATGCTGCATCAGTTGTTATTTTGGAGTTAGTAGAAGATTAGTGAAAATTTTCGGCGTTATAGTGGTGTATTAGAATATGATGGTACGGATTTTAGTGGATTTCAGGCTCAGGCTGACCGCAGGACTGTGCAGGGAGAGCTTGAGGTAGCTGTTAGTCAGGTAGCTCATAAGGACAGAATTGTCATATATGGGTCTGGCAGGACTGATGCAGGAGTACATGCTTTAGGTCAGGTAATTGCCTTCGATATGGAATGGAGGCATACATCAGAAGATTTGTTGCGTGCAATCAATGCGTGTTTGCCGCGAGACATTGTAGTTAGGACTCTTGGTGTGATATCTTCTGATTTCAATCCAAGGCGGTGTGCTAGATTGAGGAGTTATCAATACAGGATATACAATGCGGCAGTCAGGTCACCAATTCACAGCCGCACTAGCTGGCATGTGAAAGATAAGCTTGATTTAGACGCGATTAGGTCTGCCGCAAAATATTTGGTTGGCGAACATGATTTTGCATCGTTTGGTAGATCTCCAGATAAATCAGGTCATACCATACGTATGGTGAGTAGGCTAGATTGGAGTGCAAATAGGGATAGTTTGATTATGGAAATTGAAGCAAATGCATTCCTTTATCGGATGGTGAGAAGTATTGTGGGAACATTGTATATGGTAGGTGTCGGCAAATGGAACTCAAGCGTTGTTGAAGAAGTGCTGCATGCGAAAGATAGAAATAAAAGTGGGCCCCTGGCGCCTCCGCAGGGACTTACGCTAATAAAAATCGAGTTTTGAGGAGTATTGATCTGGTGAATACATACGTGACTAAAGCGGCTGATGTCAATCGAGAATGGTTAGTTATTGATGCTGCTGGGCAAACGCTTGGAAGACTGGCAACAGTCATCGCTAGTCTTTTGAGGGGAAAACATAAGGTCAACTATGCTACAAACATAGACATGGGTGATTTTGTTGTTGTTATCAATGCAACTAAGATAGTAGTGACCGGTAATCGGTTAGATGATAAGATGTATAGAAGGCATACAGGTTACCCTGGCGGATTGATCGAGATACCTTTAAGGACAATGTTGGATAAACATCCAGATAGGGTTATTCGTTATGCAGTTAAAGGTATGTTGCCAAAAACTAAGTTGGGTAGAAAAATGTTGAATAAACTTAAGGTTTACGGTGGTGACGATCATCCACATCAGGCGCAAAAGCCTCGTGTATTTGATCATTGAGTTAAAGGTATAATGCTATGAATGAAAATATATATCATGAAGGTGTGGGAAGAAGAAAAGAAAGTACGGCACGCGCCCGTGTTTTTGTGGGTGGAGGTGGAGATTTTGTAGTCAATGATAAGAAAGTAGACAATTATTTTACTCGTATAGGTGATGCTGAAAAAGTGCGATTGCCAGCCATGTTGACCGAACTGTCTGATAGTATCGATATATCAGTACATGTGAAGGGTGGTGGTGTTACAGGCCAGGTTGATGCTACGGCTCATGCTATATCTCGCGCACTATTAAAATTGGATCCAGATAATCGCGTAAAACTTCGTTCAGCTGGCTTGTTGACTAGGGATGCTCGTGTCAAAGAAAGAAAGAAGCCTGGTCTGAAACGAGCACGTAAAGCACCCACATATACAAAGCGTTAGGGTGTTCTAAGAAAGTTTATAGGGCCGAGATTACACTCTCGGCTCTTTTGATTTTTAGTGGTGTGTTCAATTCACCATTAAGTAGGGTTATACAGTGTGCCGGAAGGATAACAAAGGGATGCTAATTGCAGCGACTAATTGTGAAATCATTTGTCGGGGCGAGAGGATTTGAACCTCCGACCTCACCGACCCGAACGGTGCGCGCTAGCCGGGCTGCGCCACGCCCCGAGCACTCGAATTATATCTTAGGGTGTATTATGTGTAAACATTTTCTTTCTAGGTGATTGTATTTATTTAAAACAATGTTAAATAAGTTTGTTTCAAGAATGTCGTATTGGCTTAAACCAGGAGTTGGAGTTAAAAGATGGTGTGTACTACTTGGTTTGGGAGTGTTGTTTGTATCAATTGCAATTGCGATGGTTATCGTACGTTATTATTACCCCGCACTAATTCGATTGGATATAGATTTAGCAGGTACGGTAGTTTGGACTAGAGTGGTCCTATTATTGCTAGTGGGAATATTAGTTATAGTCTATGCATTGGTCAAGGTTAGCAATGAGATTATAGGCCCATTTGCACCTACTGGGCGGTCAGTTGTTTCTGTAGTAGCGGAGCGCAATCGCAAGCGTAAGGGCCCAAGGGTTGTGGTGATGGGTGGAGGTACTGGTATGTCAACGATGCTTCGCGGGTTAAAAAACTATACGTCTAATATCACTGCGATTGTAACTATGGCTGATGATGGTGGTTCGTCTGGTAGGTTAAGGAAGGATATAGGTATTTTGCCTCCTGGTGATCTTAGGAATTGTATAGTGGCACTCGCTGATGATGAGGCTTTGCTTACACAACTGTTTAAGTATAGATTTGGTGATGGAGATGGTGTTAATGGACATTCGTTTGGAAATCTTTTTATTACTGCGATGAGTGAAGTTACCGGCTCGTTTGAGCGTGCCTTGGCAGTGTCAGGGCAAGTACTTGCTATTGGGGGTAAAGTTTTGCCGTCTACTCTTGAGGACGTTAAATTGATTGCAGATATTAGGCAACATGTAGGAGATAGTGTACATCGGGTAGTGGGCGAATCTGCTATACCACAGCAGGTTGGGGTTATTGAACGTATTAATCTCCATCCTGAGGATGTGCCGGCACATCCTCAGGCGTTAAGTGCAATATTGAGTGCTGAATTAATTGTATTAGGTCCTGGAAGTCTATATACTAGTGTTATACCGAATCTTTTGGTTAAAGATATAGCATCTGCAATAGAGAATAGTCGTGGTTTGAAGGTGTATGTGACTAACTTAGCAACTCAGATAGGAGAAACTGAGAAATTTTCGTTATGCCAGCACACTCAAGTTATTAATGAGTATGCTGATGAAAGTTTTAAGTTAGTGTTATCTAATAATAGCTATGTAGGTAAATTAATGCCAGAAATGGAATGGGTGAGAACTGAGGCTGACAAATGTCCTGGTTGGGAGATTATAGCCGGTGACCTTGCTGACGAAATAAGTCCCTGGAGACATGATTCAGAAAAATTGGCAAAAGCATTGATGGCTCTCTTAAATGAAAGACCAGTTATGGCAATATTATAGGTTGTAGTAATAAAATCATTTGTGTCTACTTGTAGGAGGTAATTAGCATGGCTAAAAATAAGATTGGAATAAATGGATTTGGACGGATTGGTAGGAATCTATTTAGAATTATAAAAGAGAAGTATCGCGATGAGATCGAAGTAGTAGGTATCAATGATGTGGCAGATATCGATACTAGTGCTCATTTGTTGAAGTATGACTCCACTTATGGTGCGTATAAAGGCACTGTAGAAGTAGACAATAATAGTTTGGTCATCGATGGTGAAAAGTTAAGTGTGTTCAACGAGTTTAGTCCTGCTGATATTCCGTGGGCAAGTGTAGGAGCAGAGGTAGTAATCGAATCTACGGGCAAATTTGTGGATGCCGTTGGAAATTCTGACAAAGGAGTTTTAGGCGCTAATTTACATATTACTCAAGGTGGAGCCAAGAAAGTAATTATTTCGGCTCCGGCTAAGAATGAAGATTTGACAATTGTTCTTGGAGTTAACAATGATCAATATAATCCAAAACTACATCATATTATTTCCAATGCATCGTGTACAACTAACTGTTTGGCATTGCCGGCAAAGGTCGTGAGTGATGAGTTTGGAATAGTGTATGGAGCAATGACTACTATTCATTCTTATACTAACGATCAAAATACTATAGATGCCCCTCATAGTGATTTGAGGCGGGCTAGGGCTGCGGCTCAAAATATTATTCCCACGACTACAGGAGCAGCACGTGCAGTGTCGCTTGTGATACCAGAACTTGCAGGTAAATTCGATGGCTATGCCCTGCGTGTGCCAACTGCGACAGTATCTATTGTTGACTTTACTGCTTTGGTGGACAGAAATGTGACTGTTGAAACATTGAACCAAAAACTCAAGGAAGCTGCTAGTACGGGTCCAATGAAAGGTTACCTAGGATATAGTGATGATCCGTTAGTGTCATCTGATTATATTGGCGATACGCGATCGTCAATAATTGATGCTAAAAGTACTCTAGTAATGGGTGAAAGGATTGTGAAGATTGTGGCTTGGTATGACAATGAGTGGGGTTACGCAAGCCGGACTGCTGATTTGACCGCGATAGTAGGACAGTCTCTTTGATTGATGCAATACAAGTCAGTCTGTGATGTAGAACTAAGTGGCAAGCGTGTCCTGCTAAGAGTTGATTATAACGTTCCAATTAACTCTCTGGGTGAAGTTGTCGACGATACGCGTATATTGGCTTCAATTCCTACTATAGATTATCTGATCAAGAAATCCGCCATCGTTATTTTGTGTTCACATTTAGGGCGTCCCAATGGCATGAGAGTCGAATCGTTGTCATTGGAGAAAATATTGCCTGTGTTAATGGGTTGTCTGAATAATAGAAATATTATGTTTACTCAGTATTGCTATGGTGATAAGGTAATGAATTATATCGATGGTATGAAGCCAAAGCAATTGCTAATGTTAGAAAATACTAGATTTTGGTCGGAGGAAACTGATAATGGGCCCAGTATGTCACAGGGTTTGGCAGATCTAGCAGATATATTTGTAAATGACGCATTTGGTGTTGCTCATCGTGCCCACTCGTCTACAGTAGGTGTCGCGCGCTTGTTACCATCGGTAGCGGGATTGTTATTACGCAAAGAATTAGTATATTTGGAACGTGTTATGACTAATCCTGAACGTCCATTTGTAGTTATTCTGGGAGGCGCCAAGATATCCGACAAGATTGGAGTTGTAGAAAGATTGATTGATCAGGCCGATTGTGTTCTTGTGGGAGGAGCAATGGCTAATACATTTATGAAGGCTGCCGGTATTGAAGTCGCGGAATCACTTGTGGAAGAAGGTGCGATTGATACCGCTTCACAATTGCTTATCCGTGCGGGCGATAAATTGATTCTACCTATGGATGTAATTGTTGCTGATGCGATGGAGGTAGGTGCAAAGAAAAGTTGTATTAAGGTGGATCAAGGTGTAGGAATTGGGTATCGAATTGTGGATATAGGTCCGGAGACTACTAAACTTTTTGGTGAACATATTGCTCGGTCAAAAATGATACTTTGGAATGGACCAATGGGTGCATTTGAAATTCCTGACTTCGCTTGTGGAACTAATAATTTAGCGCGACACGTTGCTTATAGTGAGGCGGTAAGTATTGTTGGTGGTGGTGATTCAGCATCAGCCGTGCGTAAATCTGGGTATGATAATCATATTTCACATGTTTCCACTGGTGGTGGAGCGGCTCTCGAGATGCTTAGTGGTAATATGCTGCCAGCTGTGGAAGCTTTAGATCTGATTTGATGGATGAATTTGAGGAGACGACATGACTAAACGTAAACCTATTGTTGCCGGTAACTGGAAAATGTTCATGGGTCCTGAGGCTGGTGTAGAACTTTCTAATCGGCTAGTTCATACATATAAGTCTATTGCCCCACTGGATGTAGTGATTTGCCCACCATTTGTATCCATGACTGAAGTGGGTCGTGTGATCGAAGGTACCGGTATATGTTTGGGTTCCCAAAATATTTTTTGGGAGTCAAATGAAGGTGCTTACACAGGAGAAGTGTCAGCTCAGATGTTGTCTGGGTGGTGCGATTATGTTATTGTCGGTCATTCCGAAAGGCGCCATAATTTTAATGAAACAGATGCTATCGTAAATAAAAAAGTTCAGGCAGGACTGCACTATGGAATAAACGTAATTATTTGTGTAGGCGAAAGTTTTGCTGAAAATAGTGCAGGGAATACAAAGGATGTGGTTGAGAGACAAGTCCGGGCTGCTTACAGAGGAGTTGGCCACCAAGAGGCATTACAGACCGTTGTTGCTTATGAACCAATTTGGGCAATTGGCACAGGGCAAGCCTCGACCCCTACTGTAGCAAACAAAGTTTGTGCTGAATACGTAAGAGGTACTTTGGACAATATGTATGGGCATGAAGTATCGAGTAGTGTTCGTATACAGTATGGCGGGAGCATAAACAGTAAGAATATTTTGGACTTTATAGAGCAAAGTGATATAGATGGTGCGCTGATTGGTGGTGCTAGCCTATCAGCGGAAGATTTCTCAGATATTTTGAATTCAGTTGGTAGACATTATCTAAGTGACTAAGACATACATGGAATTATGGTTGTGGCTGATTATCACTGCCCCAGTTTTGTTGGTTTTGCAGAATTGGATATCACGGCATACGCAGACAGTGTTTTTGTTGCTAACTCGACACACTGGTATGGCTATACTAATTAATCAGATAGTGTTTTTGCCAGGAGTAGTATTGCATGAAATGAGCCATTTGATTGTGGCTCGTTTACTAGGTGTACCTACAATGGGATTTTCTGTGTGGCCTAAGAAACAGAGTGATGGTTCGTTACGTCTGGGCTATGTGCATACAAAAAAAGTGGATTTTGTACGGGAGAGTTTAATCGGGGTAGCGCCATTGATATTTGGATGTGCAGCGGTGGCTGCCATCGGTCTCAAGTTGCTTGATTTAGATGATGTTGGCATGGCTTTGTTGCGGGGAGATTTTATTAATGGATTTATAAATGTTTTACATGTTTTTAGGTCAACTGATCTATTTATATGGGGATATATCCTGTTTGCGTTAAGCAACACAATGATGCCTAGTTCAAGTGATAGGCGTGCGTGGCCTATCTTAGGGATTTTAATGATCATTGTGGGGTTGGTTCTGTACTATGTAAGAATGCCTGCAATCCTACAAACTGCTCTGTCCAATGTGATTATAGATGCTGTAAGGGTAATCGCTACTGCTTTTACTGTAACTATCGGTGTGGATATTGTGGTCATTCCAATTTTATATTCATTAGAATGGGTTCTATGGCAATTTGTTCCTGGCAACCGTCTAAAAATTTCTATAAAATAGGGTTTTGGCGCGATATGCGGGCTATGTACGATATAGTTAGACTGATGAGAACAAGTAATACAACAAGCTTTACTAATTGGGATGTTACAAACAAAGAAATAACTCCAAAGAAGGCGCATGCTAACCAATAGCCTATAACGATACGTATTTGTGTATAACCCTTGTCAATTAGTCTGAAATGCAGATGGCCCCTATCTCCTTTGAATATAGATTTGCCTTTACGATACCGGTCATATATTTGCCATCCAGTATCAGCTATTGGCACTGCCATTACTAGTAACGCTGTTGCTACGCGGGCAGGAGCCAATATAGATAGTGTGGCTAGACTATACCCTAGGATCATAGCGCCTGTACTCCCCAAAAACAGTCTAGCAGGACTAAAGTTGAATGGTAACACTCCTATACATGCACCTGCCATTGCTAGTGCATATAGTGATACAGGCTTTTGTCCAAGTTTATACATGTGAATTGCGAAAAGTAAAGATGCTATGGCGCCTACGCCAGCTGCCAGACCATCTAGCCCATCAAGCCAGTTTACTGTATTCATCATGCCTACTATCCAAAGTACTGTAAACGTGATCGTCAGGACTGGACCTAGAATGGGCAAAATATTAAGTTCTATGATATTTCCTGTTAGTGGGTTGGTAAAGCGTTCTATAAATACGGTTGTAAAAACAGCAATTGTCGATACAAGAAATTGGCCTAGTAATTGCGGCACCCAACCTAACTCTTTCAAATCATCGATCAAACCTATTGGCAATAATACAGCGCATCCAATTAGAACACCCATGATACGTCTGGCATCATCTGGATTGTTTGGAGTAGCTTGCGTGTAAGCTAATATGCTTGCTACAGCAAAGCCAGCAAATAACGCAATTCCTCCTACTCGGGGCAATCCTTGTTTGTGCTGATGACGGGTTCGTGGATTGTCTACTAATGCATTAAATCTTGGCCCGATGCGGTATGCAATCAAGCATCCAAGCATAGTTACTGCAGTTGAGGTACATAATACCAATAGGGTTATAGGCATTTGGGTGTAGTGTGTTCTATGTTCCGAATTGTCTATCCCCAGCATCTCCAAGTCCTGGAACAATGAAACCAATATCGTTTAAATTTGAATCTATAGCGCCAACGTATATAGGCACATCTGGATGGTCAGACTGCAAGCGTTTGATCCCTTCTGGAGCAGCTAATATTCCTATATAGATTATTTGGTCCGCACCCCAGGATTTTATTAGACTAGATGCTGCGGATGCTGTACCTCCAGTGGCCAGCATCGGGTCTAATAACAGACAAGTTCTTTGACTGGTGTCGTCTGGTGGATTTGAGTAGTATTGAACGGGTTCTAGAGTTTCTTCATCGCGTTTAAGTCCTATGTGCCATACGGAGGCTGTAGGTATAAGGGAAAGTATTCCATCAACCATACCTAATCCTGCCCTAAGTACTGGAACTAAAGACACTTGTTCTATAACTTCAAGACCAACAGTTTTGCCCATCGGCGTATTTATTTCGATAGGGTTTGTAGCGAGATGGTTTGTGGCTTCATAGGATAGTAATTTACTGATATCGTGTACATGTTTGCGAAATTCTTGTGGGTTTGTATCAATATCACGCAATTGTGTGAGGCTGTGAGCTACTAATGGATGCTCGCTAGCAAAAACTTTAGTCATGATGCCACCTATTGTCTTTTTTTTGATTGTAAACTTAATATTGATTGACAGCAAATAATATAGAGAGATATATTACTTTGCTTAGTATATATATCCCGATTATAATTCTCATATGTCTGAAAATGATAACAGGATAATAGCTGGCAAAGCAAAGCAAGAGGATAGTCCTGAATTATCTCTACGACCAAAACGATTGTCAGAGATGATTGGCCAGGCGCGGGTTAAGGACAATCTACAAATATTAATAGAAGCTGCAAGAAAACGAGAGGAGTCTGTAGACCATATTTTATTTTATGGTCCTCCAGGTCTTGGGAAAACAACACTTGCGCATGTTGTGGCAAATGAGATGAATGTAAATATAAAAGTCACGGCAGGACCAGCTATAGAAAGACAGGGTGATTTGGCAGCTATTTTAACTAATTTGAGAGCAGGTGATGTGCTCTTTGTGGATGAGATACATCGTTTAGGAAGGGTGCTGGAAGAAGTATTGTACCCAGCCATGGAAGACTTTGCGCTTGATATTGTAATTGGCAAGGGGCCTAGTGCTCGAAGCATAAGATTGAAACTACCTCATTTTACAGTAATTGGTGCTACTACAAGACTGGCTCTTATGACAGCTCCTTTACGTGCTAGGTTTGGTGCATTGTTCAGGTTGGACTATTATGATTTTGAGTCAATGGAAGCTATTGTCTTACGGGCTGCGGAATTGTTGAAAGTTGAAGTCGATGGAGACGGTGTAAGTGAAATTGCGAATCGTGCACGTGCGACTCCTAGAGTAGCTCTTCGCTTATTAAGAAGGGTGCGTGATTATGCTCAAGTGCGCGCTGATGGCTTTATTACCGGAAATGTGGCCAACGATGCTCTCGGTCTTTTAGATGTTGACAAAATTGGCTTGGACGAAATTGATAGACGGATGTTAACAGCAATTATCAAAAAGTTTTCTGGAGGACCAGTGGGTCTTGATACGATAGCTGCTTCAATTAGTGAAGAATCAGACACAATAATGGATGTTTATGAGCCATATCTTTTGCAATTAGGCTTTCTTGAGAGAACTTCTCGCGGTCGGATAGCTTCTAGAGCAGCTTATGACCATCTCGGCTTGGCATATCCTGAAGAGATTCAGAAAAATTTATTGTAGGTTGTAATATCAAAAAACCTTTTGTTTTTGAGTAGAGAAAATGCTCGAATGGAATTTATACATTACTTTAATTGATGAAATACCGAAATAATCTTCATATTGAAAATTTTGACTACGAAATTGACCCAAAACATATAGCGCAGCAACCTATAGAGCCAAGGGATCACGCTAGATTGCTTATCTACGAGCGTAGTACTCAGAAGATTGCGCATAGGCACGTATACGATATAGTGGAGTATTTGAACGGAGATGATGTTTTGGTATTAAATGATACGCGTGTAGTGCATGCAAGATTATTGGGAAAAAAGATGACTGGTGGCAAGGTAGAATTACTTGTGTTAAATGAGCTTGGCGAAAAGATATGGCGATGCCTTGTTAAAGGTTCAGGCATCAGAAGTGGTACTATAATAGAATTTGATTCGTTTGATCTGCAATGTGAAGTGGTTAGCCGGGATGAATCTGGCAGTTGTTCAGTTCAATTTTCTGGGTCGGTAGAGACAGTAATAGATGAAATAGGTACAATACCGTTGCCACCATATATTAAAAAGCCATTAATAGATACTGAGAGGTATCAAACAGTATATTCTGTTGAAAATGGGTCTGTTGCTGCACCCACTGCGGGTTTACATTTCACTAGAGAATTGCTTGCAGCAATTGCGGATATTGGCGTTAAGGTTGTAACTGTCACATTACATGTTGGATTGGGTACTTTTGCTCCTGTGCGGGTACAGCAAATTGATAGTCATGCTATTCATACAGAATGGTGCAGAATGGATGGGGACGTCATGAATACGATCAATAGTGCAAGAAAGTCTGATGGACGTGTCATAGCTATTGGTACTACTACTGTGCGTGTTTTAGAAACTGCATCAGACAAATCGATGTCCGGACATGTTAATTCGTTCGATGGTTATACAGATTTGTTTATATATCCGGGATATACTTTTAATGTTGTTGATTCGTTGTTAACCAATTTTCATGTCCCTAAATCAACTTTGTTGATGATGGTTGGAGCATTTATGAAGGAGCGGGGTATAGAAACTCTGCTAGATATTTATGCTGATGCCATACAAAAGGGGTACAGATTTTACAGTTTTGGGGATGCTATGCTTGTAATATGAAAATGCTGGCAGTACATATGTAGCAAGTAATCTGGTGTCTATTTGTATCCAGGATCATAAATTGGTACTTGAAAACATAAATATTATAGAGTAGAATTTTGCGTGACCTCTTAATGTAAAGGGCTATATTACAGTGATATTTGTTGAAGGGTTGACTAAAAGTTACGGTGAAATACATGCGCTGCGTGGAATGAACTTTCAGGTAAAGCAGGGTGAGATAGTTGGATTGCTCGGTCCTAATGGCGCAGGTAAATCGACTGCTATAAAGTGTCTGACTGGATATTTACATCCAGACGAAGGGTCTGTACATGTTGATGGTATTGATGTATTGGATTCTCCAATTAAAGCGCAAAAGCGAATAGGATACTTGCCAGAAAATACTCCTTTATATCCGGAAATGTCAGTGCAGGCATATTTGCGAATGATTGCTGAGCTGCGAGGCGTATCTGATGAGGTCTTTGTTGAAAAGCTTTCGGTCGCTATCATAGCTACTGGGCTTGGTGATCGTCTCACTCAGCCAATCGGTCAACTTAGTAAAGGGTTACGACAGAGAGTAGGTTTAGCCCAGGCAATTTTGCATAAACCAAGATTGCTCATATTGGATGAACCTACAATAGGACTCGACCCCACTCAGATTGTAGAGATACGCAATCTTATTAAGGATTTGTCCGGTGATAGTACTATTCTGTTTTCATCTCATATTTTGTCTGAGGTAGAGGCTGTGTGTGATCGAGTAATCATACTTGTAAACGGAGAAGTGAAGGCTGATTCTCGATTAGGAGATATTGCTCAGACTTCAGATGCTACGTTAATCGTAGAGCATGAGGTTCCGAACATAGAGAGTATGCTGAATCATCTTGATGGAGTAAAAAAGGTTAAGTGCCAGCGCATGCGAGAAGGATATTATTCTTGTGAAATCGTTGGCGATACTGGTGTTGACTTGTGTCCTGCTATTTATGATCTTGCTCGTGAGGAGCAATGGCCACTAAGAGAGTTGCGTAGGGATGTCCGTACGCTAGAAACTGTATTTAACGAGCTTGTCGCAATTAATTAAAAAATATATGAAACAAATTTTGACTATAACACGTAAGGAGTTGTCCGGATATTTTGGTTCTCCTATGGCGTTGATATTTGTAGGTGTCTTTCTGACCTCGACATTATTTACATTCTTCTGGGTTGACACTTTTTTTTCTCGTGGCATTGCTGATGTGCGTCCGTTGTTTAATTGGATGCCTATCTTAATGATTTTCCTGGTGGCGTCTTTGACAATGCGTCAGTGGAGTGAAGAACAAAGATCTGGGACAATGGAAATACTGTTGACATTGCCTGTGAATTCGGCAAATTTGGTCGTTGGAAAGTTTGTTGCGGTCATGGCGTTAGTTGTCGTGGCACTTGCTCTAACGTTTTTCTTGCCAATAACAGTATGGTTGCTGGGAGATTTGGATTGGGGACCAGTATTTGGAGGATATTTAGCAGCTGTGCTTCTAACTTCAGCATATGCAGCTATTGGTTTGTATGTGTCCTCTCGTACAGACAATCAGTTAGTTGCATTAATAATGACGGTGATTGTAATAAGTGGTTTTTACATTATAGGTTCTCGTGGTATTACAGATTTCTTTGGCGGGAATGTTGCTGATATATTAAGAGCTTTGGGTTCTGGTGCTAGATTTGAAAGTATTGAACGTGGTGTCATAGATTTACGAGACTTGCTATATTATGTTTCGCTAACTGGCATCTTTATCTCGTTGAATGTTCTACAGCTTGAACGGGCCGGATGGAGTACAGGAGACAATACTTTGTTTGCAAGAGTAAGACATACGTTGATAGTTGCAATGATTATTGTGAACTTGATACTCCTCAACATATGGTTATTTCCCATGAGAGGAATACGAGTAGATCTTACGAAAGGGAATGAATACAGTTTGTCGAACGCTACTCGGGACATATTGTCCTCTGCTACTGAACCCTTACTGATTCGCGGCTATTTTAGCGAGAAAACACATCCTATGCTTGCGCCTCTAGTTCCGCGATTACGGGATATGCTTCAGGAATATGCAGTCTCTTCTGGAGGTAATGTTAATGTAGAAATTATAGATCCTTTACAAGATCCTGAAAAAGAGGCCGAAGCTAACCAGACCTATGGTATCCGTCCTACACCTTTACAGGCAGCTGACCGATATGGAGCATCAGTCGTTAACTCTTACTTTGACATACTGATTAGATATGGTGATCAGCACACAGTACTAAATTTTCAGGACTTGATTGAGGTTGAAGGTAATCGAGCTGGGCAAGTAGATGTAAGATTTAGGAACTTGGAGTATGATTTGACGCGCTCTATTAAAAAAGCTATTTATGGATTCCAAAGTATTGAATCACTATTAGCTAGTCTAGATGAGTCAGCCAAGTTAACACTTTTTGTAACGCCCAATCTATTGCCTGATGGACTGACTGGAGCAATAGATGCTGTTCGTACGGTGGCTGATGATCTTGAGTCTATCTCGCCAGGGAAATTTGATTTCGAATTAGTAGATGTAGAAGCTAATAAGAATCCTCAATATCGACAAACATTATATGATCAATATGGTTTGCAGGGTATACCAGTATCATTCTTCTCGCCTGATGAGTATTATTTGCATATGGTGGTGGAGGTGGGCGATGAAGCAGAATTACTTTATCCTAGCGGCGACTTTAGCGAAGCTAGTGTCCGGACAGCATTAGAGGCATCTTTAAAACGTTCTAGTATTGGTTTTCTAAAAGTAATCGGTTTATGGACTCCGCCAGATATAACGGAGCAGGCAGGTTTTGGGCAGCAGATGCCTTCCTTGAAACAATACAACATGGTTTCTCAAATGCTTAGTGAAAACTATACGTTGAGAAAAATTGAGCTTGCAGAAGGTTTTGTTCCTACGGATATCGATTTACTAGTAGTCATCGCTCCTCAGGATATGAGCGATGTTGAAGTGTACGCTATAGACCAGTATCTCATGAGAGGAGGTTCGCTAGTAGTATCTGCTGGCAATTTTGTTATGCTTCCCGACCCATATACTGGTGGTCTTGGGTTAAAAGTAGTGCAAAATGGTCTAAAAGATATGCTGGCAAGTTATGGAGTTGACATAATCGAGAAACTAATTTTGGACCCACAGAATGAACCATTTCCGGTTCCTGTTATGAGAGATATAGGTGGCGTGCAAATACGCGAGATCCAGGCTATAGATTATCCTTTTTTTGTTGACATCAGATCTAATGGCATGAACAGTGAGAGTCCAATTCTTGCTAGTTTGCCGGCACTGACACTGAATTGGGCCTCCCCGATAGTAATTGAAGAGTTAAGTGATGAAAGATATGATGTTACAGTTCTTTTAGAATCTAGCTCAGAATCATGGGTGTCAAGTGATTCTAATATTCAGCCAGACAAAGAACAATATCCAGAATTTGGCTTCCCTGTAGGGTCTGATCGCAAGCAACATATCACAGGCATATCTGTAGTGGGCGAATTTGTTAGCTATTATGCAGACAAACAATCGCCCTTAGAGAAGGTTGATGATAACACTGGTGAGATTATCAATCCTGATGTAGTGGGTGTTTTAGAATCTTCGGCTCCAGATTCTAGACTTGTAGTTATTTCGAGTGCGGAATTTCTGAATGATACCGTTCTTGAACTATCAGCAAGTATGTCTGGAGAACGATATGTCAATAGCCTGCAGTTTGCTCAGAATGTCGCTGATTGGTCAGTTGAAGATCAGGATTTGCTTAGTATACGATCAGGGGGTATGAGCGCTAGGCCATTAGCTCCATTATCAGAACGACAACAGGTCATTTGGGAAACTACAAATTATGTTGTGGCGTTTCTGGGTCTGCTGTGGTTAAGCTTGGCATGGCGTACTCGTCAGAGGAAAGAAATTCCAATGAAATTGATTGATGTTGGAGACAATGGGTGATATTTTGTTGAACTATTTTTCTATAGGTATCAAAGATAGCAAATTGCAATGGCTGACTGGCTTGGCGATTGCTCAATTGTTGCTGGTCCTAGTAGTGTTTTGGCCTGCAGGATCTAAGGACGCAGGTGAGCTTCTGTTTTCTGATCGTGTAACTGAAGATATTATAGAATTGCGTCTTGTTAATATTGACGGAGAAAAGATGAATCTCGCTAAGCAAGGCGATGATTGGGCAATGTCAGATGCCGACAATTTTCCCGTTAGTGTTGAAAAGGTTGATCCACTTATCACAAAACTTTTGGCCCTCAAAACCGACAGGATAGTTGCTACCACCGATAACAGCCATGTAAGGCTAGAGGTCAGTTCGGAGAAATATAAGAGGAAAGTTGATATTGTATGGGCAGATGATACTCAAGACACCTTACTTTTAGGAAATAGTGCTGGAACTGGAGCTATGCATTTTAGGCTAATGAGCGCGGATGTTGTGTATCTTACGTCGGCTTTGACGGCATGGGATGCTAATACAACACCATCGAGGTATATTGACACCCAATATTTTGCTCTGGATAAGGACAGTATTGAGTCTATAGAGTTGAATAATAAAAGCGGGCTGTTTGTACTTGAACGCAATAATGATAAGTGGTTATATGATGGTCTTAAGGAAGGGGAAATATTCGACCAGAGTAGTATGGACACGTTTCTAGTACAAGTAAGTTCCATACGTATGGTATCTCCGCTCGGAAATACTTACAATGATTCATATGGGTTGAATAGTCCTCAGGCGACCCTTAGTATATTTACTAATGACGAAGGTGAACTAGAGGAACATAGTTTTACAGTTGGTTCGCAGTCTGGTGAGAATTATATTGTGAGCGCTTCGTCCTCTGAGTATTATGCTTTAGTGTCAGCTTACAATGGTAATAATCTGGTAGAAAAGAGGCATAGCGATTTTATCGTGACTTCTGACGAAGAACAATAGAAAGTTCAATGCCGGATCTCTAGTCCATGCACAAAACGTGCTTGGAGCGCTTATTTGTAATTCATTCGTTTTAAATATAAAGTTTTCTAATTGCTAATGAAATGTTATACGTTCGAGTGATATCTTTCTAGTTGTAAGAGGTATATCTTTGTATTATTGTGTGAGGATCCTAGATATCCGCCTATGTTACCATTTGTGTGTATGACACGATGACAGGGCACAATTATTGGTAATGGATTATTGGCCAACGCTGTACCTATTGCACGGGATGATTGAGGATTGCCAATAGATTGACCAATCAATTGGTATGTTGTTGTTTGACCATATGGTATATGTAAGACCTCATTTAGTACCAATCTTTGAAATTTAGAGCAGTTTCGTAGATCTAGGTCATACAAGAATTGTTTTCGTGATTCTTGGAGATATTCATCTATTTGTTTGATGACAATATGTGTGTCTGGATTGATGCTTATCTGGCTATCACTAAATTTATCTTTTAGAATTGTTATAAATGAATCTTGAGTTATGCCATATCGCAGCATTGCCACACCATGTTCAGTAACTGCAAGATGGATGGGTCGAAAATCCGCGATTTTTTGAATGTTACTATATACACAAATGTATTTTTTGTTATTGGTTGACATATTGTTATATTATATTTGCAAATTATTAAAAGGGGATGTTGGGGTATCGCTACAGAATGTAGCACTATTGTTGAAGAGGAGGTCAATATAGCAGTTAGTATGGTCTAAGAACCGTACGTTTGACTTTTGGTTTGAGTTATAATTTGGGCTGACAGTATGACTGCTGTATATTTGTTACCTCACAAACGTTCCTTCACGTAGATCTTTTAATGCTTGTCTAATTTCCTCTTGCGTGTTCATTACAAAAGGTCCATAAGGTGCTATTGGTTCACAAAATGGTGTTCCTGATACCAGTATAAGACGAACCCCTGTATTACTAAATATTTTGACTTGTTTACCTTTGTTTAAGTGAACCAATGTGGTTGCTTGAACTGTCTCACCATACTCAGAAAAACTACATCCTCCTTCGAATATATAAGCAAATACTGTATCTTCGCTATTGGTGTTTTGAGTGAAGACTGAGTGGTTATCGAGAGATAAGTCAATGTAGAGTGGATTGGCAGAAATGTCTGTAATCGGTCCTTCTGTGTTTTTTATCTTGCCGGCTATTAATTTCATGTGTGATCCAAGGTAATCAATTTGTGGTATTGATTCTGAAGCGACTTCTTGATACTGAGGTTTTACCATCTTTCTCTCTTTAGGTAGGTTGACCCATAATTGAAATCCATTTACACGTCCGTTATTGTCCTGTCGTGGCATTTCTTCATGCAATATACCTCTACCACTAGTCATCCATTGTATGTCTCCTGGACCAATTGTTCCCGAGTTTCCAAGGCTATCTCGATGGTGAGTGGAACCAGAAAGCATATATGTGACGGTTTCGATGCCACGATGTGGGTGCATCGGAAATCCTGAAATTGGTCCTTCAATTGGATAGTCGAAAATGAAATGGTCAAATAGCAGGAAAGGGTCAAATAAATTTGTTCGATTTGGTGATATTGACCTTCTAAGTCTCACGCCAGCACCTTCAATTACAATTTTAGGTTGAATTATCTGGCGTATGGTACGGATAGACATTGTTAGGTGGTCCTATATTAGATTATGCATATATTGTATATATTCAATATAAATTATTTCTAAGAGTAGGAGATTTAGACCTTATTTTATTGTAGAAGTTTTGCGTATAGTTGTGAGGTTGCCATTGCGACAGAATTCCAACTGAATTTCTTAGTATGTGCGAGACCAATTTCCCTATGTTTTTCTTGTAGTGATTTATCTAGTAGTAATGTGTGTAGTTGAGTGTGCCAATCCTCTATTACAAAAGGGTCACACATCAACGCAGCTTCACCAACTACTTCTGGTAAGCTTGAGGTGTTGGAACATACTACTGGTGTTGAGCATGCCATTGCTTCTAGTGGTGGTAAACCGAAACCTTCATATACGGAAGGGAACGCGAAAATTGTAGCTGCTGAAAGCAATGCAGGCAAATCTGTATCAGATACTTGGCCTAGCAACCGTACGTTATGGTGACAACTAGAGTTTTCTATTTGTTTAAGAGTTGGTTCATATAACCATCCTAGTCGTCCGGCTAACGCTAATACTAGATCAGGGTGATCTTTTTGAAGTCTTTCAAAGGCGCTTAGCAAGGTTCTATGATTTTTGCGAGGTTCGATGGTACTGACACATAATATGAACCTCTTAGGTAGTTTGTACTTGTTTCTTACATATTTTAAATGCACCTTATCGGTAATATTGTGAAATGACGGGCTGACGGCCTCGGGTATCACCACAATTTTAGAAGGGTCTGCATTTGTATGCTTTATAGCATCTTCTTTGGTATGGTTTGAGACGGAAATAATAGCGTCTGCTGTTCGAAGAAATATTGGCATCATTACTCTGAGGAATATTCTGTTTAAGGTCTTATGATAGGAGGGATATAATAGTGGTATTAAGTCATGGAGTGTAAAGACTGTACGTACATTATCTAGTTTAGGTAGTAAGTGGCCAGTACTGTGGAATATATCTATTCCTTGGTAGTGGTTACTGATCAGCCTTTTATTTGTGTAAGAAAGCGCATGTAACAATCTCCACCAATTGTTGCTAAGTTCTGAGGAGTAATGCTTAATTTGTGTTAGTTCTGTTGGAATGATTGCATTATTTTTGTCATTATAAGATACTGAATAATTGTAGTCACTATTGCAAAGTAACAAGTTCTTAATTAGATTTAGTGTGTAACGTCCTAGACCTGCTTGATTTTGTGTTGCTGGAGATGCTTCAATGCATATGTTAGCTGTCAATTTATTGTACATTTGTTTGAATGGAAGTTAGTGTTGTTAT
>DDZT01000016.1 GCA_002346435.1 Anaerolineales bacterium UBA3001 | reverse complement strand
GATTCGTCAATATCATTACCTTTATTAGATGCGCAAAAACATTCTATACCTTGGTATCCAGATTTAACCAGCATACTTGCGACGACACTTGAATCAAGTCCACCACTAGTAAGTAAACCTACAGGCACATCGCTAATCATACGTGAACTGACTGATTTCAATAAACAATCTTTGATTGAATCAATTGCCTCTAATTTGTCAACAATCATGTTTTCCTGCCCTAGCTTGTAGTTATCAACAATGTTCCAATAACAACGTTTTTGAGGAGTTTTCCCATTGGAGTTGACAAGAAAATAATGTCCAGGATTGAGTTCATATATGTCCTTATAAAATGTCCTTTCACCTGATATCTTTGAGCGACAAAAATACTCATAGAAACCATCAACATTTAATTCATCGCCAATAATTCTAGTATCCAAAATAGATTTGATTTCTGACGAGAACAAAAAGTCTTGAGATGTACGCGCATAATATAGAGGTTTTTCACCGATACGGTCTCGAGCAAGAAACAAAACCTTTTCTAATTTATCCCAAATACCAAAAGCAAACATGCCTTCAATCATATCCAAGGTATCATGTAGACCATAATGCTGATATAGATTTAGAATGACTTCTGTATCTGATGTACTTGAAAGACTAATCCGTTTTTTTAACAGTTCATCTCTCAGGGTTAGATAATTATAAATTTCGCCGTTATATACGATAACAAATCGACCATTGTCACTAACCATTGGTTGATGACCATGGGATAAATCAAGAATACTAAGCCTGGTATGGCCCAAGAAGATATCTTCGTCTTGATAAATGCCAGAATCATCTGGACCCCTATGGTCTAATAAATGCAAACTTAAGCGATTACTGGTTCTATCCAGCAAAGCTTGATTACTAGAAAATACTCCGAATATTCCGCACATTACAATAAAATGTTATCTATATAAACTAGTTGAATAAATTGCAAACCTGTCACTGAGGCATGCGCCGAGCAACTCTGTCACTACTGACGATCTACTACTGTATCTAACCTATTCTGAAATGAGGGCCTGCATATTTACTTATGTGAAAGTACAAATTTTTCCACATCCAAATGAAAATCTTCAATACAACTCTTTATCTTGTCATCGGACCATTGCCACCACTGTATGTCGAGTAAATCATCAACAATTTTGTCAGAAAATCGCATCCTGACGATTTGAGACGGTACACCGGCAACAACAGCATAGTCTGGCACATCCTTGGTAACCACAGCTCGGGCACCTATTACAGCACCGTTACCAACAGTCACGCCCGCAAATATCGTCACACTTTCTCCAATATAAACATCATTCTTGATGATAGTTTGTCGTGATTTTCGAACAGCATCTGCTGTACTATCCTGACCAACATCCACTACAGAGTTATCAAAATGATACTTAAGTGGATATGTTGTCACTTGTGAAGTATCATGCCCGAACAAACCTATTGCACAGTTGTCACCAATATGACAAAATCTACCAATATCGCAATTCATTAGTTTAGTACCACGCTTATAGTAAGAATATTTACCAATCTTAACATCATCAAATTCCCTATCCATGTCTCCAAAATTTCGCACATGATCTTCACTGTATGGAATTATCCGATCCTCACTTACCCCTAAATCTATAAGCTGTCGCGAAACTTCAACAACAAATATTGGCGCAACAATAATAAGATCGTACTCAAAATTTTTCACCTGTTCGGGAACAATAATTTTCTTTCCTTCAATCTCCCGCCCAATCAACCTTGAATCATTGTCAATAAATGCAACTACATCAATTATCCCTATCACCATCAATGGCTTAAGTTGCCGAAATAGGTCGCGGCCATCATCATTTGCCCCAAATATCATTACTCTCATCTGCTTAGATTTATCGTGAACTGATACTATGCTTGAACTCTCTAGTTTATCAAAATTCATTATCTTGTTTGGAACATAAGCAATTCATATATCTAAGATGCAAACCAATTCAATACTTTGTTTAGAGCCTCTATCACATGTGTTACATCTTCATTAGTCATAGATGGAAATATCGGTAAACTTAGAATGCTGTCGAATGCTTCTTCTGCTACCGGACATATCTCATTTGCATCATTATCTACAAACTGCTTATGGTAAGGATGCATATATAAAGGCATATAGTGTACATTCACGCCAATATTCTCAGCACGCAATGCTTCAAATATTTCCAGCCTACTGACACGAAGTTGGTGATGTTGCAATTTCACGACATACAAATGATAAGCATGCAACACATCTTCATGTACACCAAGTACGCTTACTGCTTTATTATTAGCCAATGCTGCATCATATTTAGCGGCAATTGCACGCCTCCTACTGATAAATGAGGGGAGTTTTTTTAGTTGACTCAACCCTAATACGCATTGAATATCTGTAATGCGATAGTTGTACCCTAGGTCAACCATTTCGTATCGAAAACTACCCTGCAATTCACGTTCTCGATGATCATTTGTAATACCATGATTGCGAAATATACGCATCCTTGCAGCCATATCTTCATCATCTGTAGTAACCATACCACCCTCACCAGTAGTAACAGCCTTTACAGGATGAAAAGAAAAAACATTAAGATCAGCTAATGAGCCAACTACCCTACTTCTGTAATTAGCTCCTAAAGAATGACATGCATCTGCAATCAAAATCAACCCATGTCGATCCGCAATAACTCTCAATGTATCGTAATCACAGGGATGACCGGCATAATCCATCGCAATTATCGCCTTAGTATGTGACGTAATTTTTGCTTCAACACAAACAGGGTCCAACAACAAAGTGTCCGGATGTACATCAGCAAAAACCGGAATACCTCCTTGGTAGACAATACAATTTGCGGTAGCTACAAACGTAATAGCTGGTACGATGATCTCATCCGCTACATCCACACCGATCGCATACATAGCAGCATGTAATGAGGCTGTACCATTGCTAAATGCTACAGCCTCATTAGCACCTGTAAGTTTAGTAAATTCATGTTCAAATTCACTAACTACTGGGCCGGTAGTCAACCAATCAGAGCGCAGCACTTCCGCTACAGCCTGTATGTCAGTCTCATCAACCAATTGGCGTCCATAGGGAAGCATAGTTTGCCTAACTGGAGTACCCCCTTCAATTGCTAATTTAGATTTCAGTCTGCTCATCTTTAATCACCCGATGAATATCTTCACTAGATAGCCAATGACTATTATTATCACTAGAATACTCAAACCCCTCAGGGAGTGATTTTCCGCCACTCAAATTGTGTGAACCCCACCAAGGAAACTCGGGCTGAACGATGAACATATCATCAAACTCAACAGTTGAACGGGCTTCGTCACGTGATATCAGAACCTCATGCAATTTTTCACCCGGTCGGATACCTATGGTTGATACCTCACAACCCGATGCAATCGATTCAGCTAAATCTATCAGACGCATGCTAGGTATCTTCGGCACAAATATTTCACCTCCATGCATTTGGTCCAATGCATTTATCACTAGACGTACACCTTGCTCAAGAGTAATCCAAAAGCGCGTCATACGCTCGTCAGTGACCGTAATCCTACCTAGTTCGCGTTGTTGAATGAATACAGGTATCACACTACCACGACTTCCAACAACATTTCCATACCTAGCACAGCTAAATCTAGTAGCATTCTCTCCAGAATAAGAATTGCTTTGAACAAATAACTTCTCTGCACACAATTTGGTAGCACCATATAAATTGATTGGATTGACAGCCTTGTCTGTACTAATAGCAAGAACTTTTTGTACTCCGCAATTCATCGCAGCTTCTATAACATTCTGGGCGCCAAAAACATTAGTCTTAACAGCCTCAAAAGGATTGTATTCACAGATAGGAACCTGTTTCATAGCCGCTGCATGTACTACCACATCCACGCCTTGGAAAGCTAACTTAAGTCTATCCAAATCACGAACATCTCCTATGAAATATCGCATAGATGGATCAGAATACTTTTGATTCATCTCATACTGTTTCAATTCATCACGGCTAAAAACAATAAGTTTCTTCGGAGAAAATTCACGAAGTACGATTTCTGTGAATTTCTTACCAAAAGAACCTGTACCACCGGTAATTAATACAACTTTATCATTTAGGGACATGAGCTAATCACTCCATATTTATATAAACCAAGATATTAACATATCAAACAAGACATCCTATCACAAACCCAGTACGACTTTATCTTCTCCCCACTTCTCAGCATAATTTATTGCATCACATTTAATTGCGTGTGGAAATAATTTCTATATATGAAGCTCCATTAATACTAGGAACCATAACGATAACATAATAATCTGTCACCATATCTAGGAATTAATGACGGATAATATTGTCGCCAAAGGTCCCGCAAGCTAGTATATATTTTCGGTTTATAAATTCTTTTGCCAATAAGATATCGATGTGTATGAGTTGACATGGATTGTTTGAATCTAAGAAGTGTATCTTTCGGATCCGTTGTTCTACCACCACCTAAGTGCAGACCTTTGAGACCATATTTATACCCAATGTTTGATGCATGAAATAGCAATTGGTTGTTCGCACCAGATACCATTCTGTCTGGATTAGATGACGCTAAGTGATAATGCAAATAGTTAGATCCTTTAAGAAATATTGCAGCTGCTATCAATTCGGTTTCATGTTCAGCTAACAATAGAAACCCATTATCTTGTACTAATTTATACAGATCTTGAAAATACTTCTGGGTAAAGTGAAGATATTCGTCAGCTTCTAGTCTCTTCATAGCAGAACCGTACATCACTACAAATTGATCAAAAGATTCTCGATCCAAAGACTTAGAAACACGAACCCCTAATTTATTGGCACGAGTAAGCATGTTTCTAGTGTTGGCATTAAAAGGCAGTTTGTCATATTGCAGTTCTTCAAAATCTAGTGAAACCGTATGCCGATCGTACATTACTCTGACATCTGGATCCAACCACTGCTCGTTTTGTATTATTGGGTGCAAGCGTACAAATTCTGCCACAACATCTACATCTTGACACCAACTAGAAAACTTGCTCCATGCTTGTGTAACAAAACCCACATCCTGAGTATTAGACAATGGTCCTCCATACCCATAAGGTGTTTGAATATCACGCCACGTTTTACCTAATCTATGATCCCCAACATGTGATATCGACCCTAGCAAAAACGGGTATATCCATATCTTTGAACCATCTTGACATACGAACATAATGGCGCGAGTACTCGGATCAAATCTGTGTAATTTCACCCATTCTGGAGAAAAATATATATCACGCAAATGTCTTGGAAATTTATCAAGAACGACACACCATTGTTTTGTATGGTTGCAAGCGTCTAGAATGTCAATATGCATAAATTCACAAATAAGACTTTAGTGTATCCGCTAGCTTAGTCATATCATCGATACCATATCTCTGATCTATAGGAAGGGTCAAACAAGTGTCCGAAAGCAATGCTGCCTGCGTGAATGTTTTGGATGGCACTACACTAGATGATGGCCAATGTACGGGACAAAAGATACGATTTTCAGCCATGCTTTTTCTTATTGCATCTCGATTTTCTAATCTCACAATATATCCTAATGGCACTACATCATTTGGTAAACTAGGCTGTAAGATTTCTACATGACCTGCCAATAATTCATGTAAACATTGCCAATTCATACGACGCTTTTTAGCAATATTAGCCCAATCAAGTCCCGCGATAATTTCAAGCGCTATCTGGGGAACGCTAGTATAGGTGGGGTATTTGTCCAAAAACTCTTCCACTTCTCTAAAAGCATCGAGATAGAATTCCTCATAATCAGAGTCGACAGGGTATTGATTTTTTTCCAAATACATAGATCGTGCCATTCGTGCAATTATCGATCGATAGTTTAAAGACTCAATTTCATTATTAGGAGCCTGTAGTACAGCATCCGATGAACACCAACCTCCAAACGGAACTGGAGCAAACTTTCTTGGCGTAAAGAATATGGACCTTGATACCTCAGGACCAGCACTCCAATCACTCAAAAACGCATGGGTCATATCTTCAATTAAGTGATATTTGTCACCAGCTTCTGCACGCAATTGAACGATAGATTCATCCAACCAACCAAAATAATGGATAACAATGATAGCCGAGCCTGGAGAAGGATCCGGGTAGGATTTTAGTTTTAGATCGACTGGATAGAAATCACAATCCAATCCCAACTCAGTAATGGGAAGTAAAATGCTATCACACAAAAATGCCGGGACGTGAACTAGTTTAACACCGAGGTCTTTCAACTTTTTTAGTATTAGTGTTAAAGCAGCTCGCCCACTTGCTGTCCAAGTACCAGTAATACCGTGTGTAAAATCTGACAGATTATTTACGGATCCTAATGATAGTGAGCTTAACTCAAAATCACCACCTATCAAGTATCTAGTCATTAGACTTAAATTATTATGAAATTCAACTCCAATAAGAATTACTGGAAACTAAGTCAAAATACAAATCCTTAGTAATGCCCAATATTACTTTGTCCCAATACCGATTTCTGCGCCAATACCAGTTCTTTTTTCTACCTTCTTCTACCCAGCCGCATTTACCAACATATAAATTCAAAGACGCTTCATTGTGAGCAATGATAGTAGTATCAAGCCGCTCAAATCCTAATTCTTCAAAAGCATATCTCATCAAGGTCATTACGGCATCAGTACCATATCCTTTTTCCCGCGCAGTAGTATCACCAAGCATGATGCCACAACTTGCATTCCTATCTTTCCAATTGATATTAACTAAATTAGTGGTTCCAATCAATCCATGTGACGCAATATCAATAGCGTAACGCTGATTTAATTCGTCGCCAGACAACGAATCAAACCATTTTTCCATTATCGATGCGGACGATGGGAAGTGCCAACCACCTAAATTATGTTGTATATCTGAATCATTATTCCATAACTGAAGCAACGATAAGTCATCCTTCTCAATCGCCCGCAATATCACATATTTACCACTTATACTCATGGTTTTCTCCTTATATATATGTACTCATTTGCACACATAATTGTAATTACTCAAAATTGTCAGAACACTGATGCCCTATGACGACACAACAGGTAAATCAACGAATGTCTTGGGCCGAAGTGATACACCTAAATCAACACTCAGCAAAAACTTGACCACTTCACTAGGCGTATCAGTTATAAGCATTTTCGCACTGAAATCTGTCAGTCTTGAACGATATTTTTCGTCCAACAACGCAACTTCAATTGCTTTTCTAATTTCGATTCTGTCATAGCCAACATTAATTAAGCAAGCTAAATGTTCTCTCCCACGCTGTCTATCACCTATATTTACCACGGGCACACCTAGACTCATTGCCTCTACAATTCCTGCACTAGAATTGCCGACAATCACACCACTATGAGCCATTACGCTCGCAAAAAGCTCCCTGCTAGACAATGGTGGAAGTACCTGCATGTTACTACATTCAGTGGCATATTTACCCATTTTTGCCAAAATCATCCTACCACCAGCATCATCATTAGGATTGGATAATAAGATAGGATTCTTTAATCCTCGCACAGCTTCAAGCGTCTCTTTGATTTGCTGGCCAACTTCATTCTGAGTAAATGTCACTGGATGCTGTACTACCAGAATATAAGGTTTATCTATAGATATATTAAATTTGGTACAAACCTGTTCATAAGTAAATTGCACATCAGATCTTATGTCATTACCAGGCAGCCCAACAACCCGAACTCTTTCAGGATCCTCACCCATCTGCACTATTCGATTAGCATGTTCTTCTGAGGCAGGCAAATGATAGTGAGCAAACTTTGTGATTGCATGACGTATAGAGTCATCTATAGAGCCAGATATACTACCTCCACATAAGTGAACTACAACAATATTGTGAAAAACTCCAGCCATTGATCCAGCTAGCTGTTCTCCTCTATCACCCAACACCAAAATTATATTAGGCTGTATTCGTGAAATAGCATAACTCATCCCATTAAGATATGACCCAATCGACGCAGCCATTTCAGTCAACGAATCGCCAAGAGCTCTACCAGGAACTCTTTCTGCAATCTTGAATCCATCATTAACAATCTCCTGCCATGTTTCTCCATGTAGACGGTCTAAATGCATTCCCGTGACCAGCACACTAACATCTAACTCCGCATGATTATTTATCGCTTTAAGTACATTTCTTACAGGACCATAATCAGCGCGCGATCCACTAACGTATAGCACCTTGATCATGACAGTAAATCCCGAGTTATCGGATTGTCTGCATCTACATCATTAACAACAGTTCTTCCCTGTACTTCTTCCCATCTACGTGGATCGATACCAATATTGGGTCGTTTTAAGGTTACATTGGACGTTTTCAGTTGTTCTCCTGCAGATATATTTCGTGAAGCAAAAAGACTGCGCCTAGACACTCGCTGCGTTTCCAATTCACTACGATCTACTACCTTATTCCCGTCACCTAAAGCATCTTGAACAGTACGTATTGACGTAACAAAATCCCGAAATTCATCTGGATCAAGAGACATAGCATGATCAGGTCCTGGTAATGACTTATCTAGAGTAAAATGTTTTTCAATGACGCATGCTCCTAAAGCGACAGCTGCTCCAGACACAGTATTTCCTAAAGTATGATCACTAAATCCTACATGAACACCAAATTTATCAGTAAAAGTCTGCATAACTCTCAGATTGACAGATGTCGCAGTAGCCGGATAATTAGACACACATTGCAATAATATAATATCAGTATTGCCGCATCTTCTAATATGCTGAACAGCCCCTTCGACATCTTGAAAAGTACTCATCCCTGTACTCAAGATAATAGACTTTCCTTTGGATGCTATATAACCTAGTAATGGGTAATTAGTAATCTCCCCAGACCCTACTTTAATACAATCTTGCCCTAAATCCAATAGGAAATCCACGGCTTGCATGTCAAAACAGGAAGCCATATAAACAATGCCTACTTTATTACAATGCGCTGCTATGTCATAATGAGAATCCCAAGGCAAACTGTATAATTCGGACATTTCAAGAGCATTAGTAACCCCAGTGTTTGTATATTGATAATCTGCAGTCTTCGCTAATTGTGAAACTTGCTCTTCCGGACGAAACAGCTGAAATTTAACTGCATCAGCACCTGCCTGATGAGCAATTTCCACTAACTCGAGAGCCATTTTTTTGCTCCCATTATGGTTAACCCCGGCTTCGGCAATAACCATGCAAGGATAACTTGCACCCACCTTTATGCCAGAAATATCAATAGGATTCAATTGAGGTTCAACATTAAAGACTTTCATAAAGCAGAACTATTGTAGTCACGTAAATTAAGGAGAATGGTTCGGAATAACAATTACACTTCAGAGTAATGTCAAAGTTATATTACACTCACTAGTATCACAAGTTGATGTTGTAAGATGATAAAAAATATGAAGATACTGAGCTTATAATCCTCGAACTACTTTATCTTCTCCCCATTTTTCAGCATATTGTAAGGTTGCCTGACTAAGTGCATTGTCCCGTTTCAGACCTGTATCTCTGTATCCAATGTACCAACGCATATACTCCCCAATACGTTGACTAGCTTTACCGTCTCGAAAAGGATCTATCTGATCTAGAACAGGTGTGGCATCGCCTAGATTAGGATTTGACTCAGGATCGCGAATATACTCTAGTACAGACTGTCTCAATGACCCATGGTCATAGAATACACAACGGTTAGGGCCAAGACTATGTAATATTGCATATGGTTTGGTAATAGCATTCTGATCCAACCTAGCATAATCAAGGTAGACCACACGCGCACCAGACAATGCAGATACAGTAACAGCGGACATGGTTCCAATGCCTATACAGAAGTCACCCGCAGCTGCGAGATTAGCAGGCCAGACACTGTCATCCAAAACATGCATACGACCAGTAGATAAAGCATTATCAAACAACCAACCTATTTCTTGATGTCTAACTCTAATATTTCTCTTTTTGGGTTTAATTAGAATACCTATATTAGTGTCCTCAAGGACCCATTCTAGGAAAAATTTGTAAAAATTCAGAAAGCAGTTGGAGTTATCATAAAGCACCAGAACAACCTTAGCACCATTACTGCGAATTCGGTCTGCAACAATCTTAGCCTCAGCTTTCTCTGCTTCATTATCGTACATATCGGAAATTGCGCATCCAGCTATCAACAATTGCTTTGAAATAGATTGGGCATCCACACAAATTCTGGCATCATGTGCACCCCAAAAAAAGAAAACATGCGGTGTGCGTATACTCCCAATGGTTGGACTATCACTGCAAGACCAATGTACTCCGAGCCTGATACCCCCTGACTTGTGTATTGCAGTAGTGATAATATCTGGACCTGCTTCCTGATAATGCCAGAAAGCATCTAAGCCTAACGAATTATATTGTCTCTCTAGATATAGACTGCTCACAATCTCTGTTATTAATGTTCTCATTATATCTTTACTAAAGCTATCAGTATTGGTCCCCAAAGATCTAATGAGAATACGCCACACCACACTGAGTCTTTGTACAATTTGTTTTATGGGTACCCTCTTACGGTAATATATTGCTCGCACATCGCCACGCGCCTTATGATTCACAGCAATCGAGGTAATGCCCTTTGAAATAGCTCTATCAACAGATTCGTTGCTTGGTTGAAAATCGCTCCGATCGAACAAATATCTTAGACGATTATTGTTGAAACCAGTATGTTGCCACCAGAATAAATCGTTTTCCTTGTCCCCATCTAAACCCCAACAAGCTGTTACACCTACAGAATTTGACTGCTCAAATTTATTCGCATTTGTGCTTGATGGCCAGATCCAAGACACAAGTTTGCGCATCACGTGTAGTATGGTAAAAAATGTAGTATTGGACAAAACAAATTGATAATCCACATGGAAGTTCTTTCTATCATCCGTTTTGAAGACCTTATCCACCGAATCTCTCACCATCAAAGATCGTAGTACTACCAAAATATCAACCTTTGCATTTTCTCCTATGCTTGCAGCATAATTGACCAATCTCTGTCGTTCAAGATTATACAAATCATCGGCCCATCGTTTCAATACATTTGCTACCAACAATCTCGAATAATACGAGTCAGCAACAGGTATAACATATGTAACAAGTTCGTATACTCGCTCATAAAACTTATTTAGTTCTAAACAGACGCTAGTCTTGGTAATATGTGCTTTATTATCTGATGTATCTATTGGCCACAAATCTTCCTTTACTATCTGGAGAGGCTCACTATGCAGCAAACCAATCTTACGAAGCATTCGTGAGCATATAATCCCAATCCTACTGCTAGTTACATATAACATCTTAACCTTGTCTCGATGCCACACATGCCTCACTATGGGAAAAACGCTAAAGATTGATAATGATTGTACTAACACCATACAGTATGACTCATCGCTATCGGCCATATGAAATTGTGTACGCTTGTTTCTACCAATCATTGTTTACAATTGTCTCTTATAGCAGTCAATACATAGTTTGCTTGATCATCTGTTAAACCTACAGAACTAGGGAGTTGAACAGCAAGATCGTACAAATTTTCAGCACAATTTGTTCCATAAAACAAACAATCCCCATACATTTTCTGAAGATGTGCAGGTAGCCACAATGGTCGAGAATGTATACCAATTTGATTCATTTGTTTTATCAACTCACGACTACTTTGTTTTGAATCTAATTGACCCACTAGTAACGTGTATAACCAATAAGTACTGTGAGCATGCTCATCTTCACACATAAGCACCAAATTGGGTACACCCTTTAAACCTTCGCTATATGTAGCAGCAATTTGGCGTTTCTTATCAATAAATTCATTAAGTTTCTCCATCTGGGCCAATCCCATGGCAGCTTGGATATTATTCATCCTATAGTTATATCCAATTTCATCATGTAAATATTCCAATTTGTCACTCTTTGCTTGAGTAGTAAGATGTTTTGCTCTCAATGCCCAACTTTCATTATCTGTTGCAATCATCCCACCCCCACCAGTTGTAATAACTTTATTACCATTAAAGCTAAAACATGAAATATCACCTAAATGACCGACTTTCTTGCCTTTATATCGCGCACCCAAACTTTCCGCTGCATCCTCAATTACAATCAAATCATATTTACGTGCAATTTCAACAATCGGATCCATATCAACTGGATGTCCCAATATGTGTACAGGTAATATAGCCTTGATACGCCTACCAGTAACTTTGTTATAAAGTGCTCCACTAGTCCATCGACATTCTCTTTCAAGAAATTCCACAACTTTGTTAGCGTCCATCTGCAAATATTTTGGCTCTGAATCTATAAAAACTGGCCAGGCACCCATGTATCGTATTGCATTAACCGGAGCTATAAAAGTCAAGGTTGAAACCAAAACTTCGTCTTCAGCTTCAATACCAGCGACTAGCAAAGCCGTGTGAAGTGCAGCCGTACCATTTACAGTTGCAACGCCATGCTTTGCACCCACATAATCTGCTATTGTATCCTCAAACTGATCGACAAATGAACCCAGATAAGACACCCAATTCGTGTCCAAACATTCTTTGATATATTTCCATTCATTACCAGATATTTCAGGTACCGATAGAGGGATATCAACTTTTGAAGTCATAACAAGATAACCAAATTTATCTAATAAACGGTCTAGTTGCGATAGTATGGGTTTCCAAAATCAGTAATAACCTGATGCCTAATCAAATCAGCAACCTCTATAATGCCATCTTCTACAGTTCGAGTAGCATCAAACCCCAATTCCCTATTTATCCTGTCAAAGGACACTCGATAATCTCGCGGGTCCTCATCTTTATGTACTCGCTCAATTTCAACCTCATGTCTAATTAAAGAACAAATCAAGTCAACTATTTCACCCTTGCGATAGTTCTGTCTGGTTGAGCCAACATTAAATACACGTCCACCAACTTGATCTGATGATGACTGTAGTACTAAACCAATTGCCTGTGCGATATCACTGATATGTATGTAGGGTCGCCAGAACTGCTCTCCATAAACCACCAGTTTGCGATTGACTAGTAGTTCCATAGTGAATTCATTGACGGTTAGATCAAACCGCATACGTGGAGAAACCCCAAATGCAGTTGCAAATCGTAAAACTGTGACTGTAGTATCACTATCTACATCAGAATCAAGCAATGTCTGCTCTACCTGCACCTTGTTTTCCGCATAGAGAGATACGGGACTTAATTCCGAGTCCTCGTTAACATATTTCAAAGAGTCTGACATTTTTCCGTAATTACTACATGTCGAGCCAAACACAAATCGCTCAATACCGAGTTGTTTGGCAAGATCGAATAATCTAAGAGACCCGTCTAAATTAACTGATCGTGCCACCTTTGGTTCGCGAGCACAAGCAGGGTCACCAACAATTGCTGCTAGGTGAACAATTGCATCAATGTCAACTAACGACTTTTCAAGCACTAGATCTGCTCGCAAATCACCACAAATAAATTCAAAATTACGATTCGGATAAAGACCAAGCAAGGAGTGTCCTCCATGCAATAAGGAGTCCAACACTCTAACCTTATGTCCTTTGAGCAACAAATAGCTCGACACCACTGAGCCAAGATACCCTGCTCCTCCAGTCACTAGAACATTCAATCCCATAATTACACCTTACCTTCTCTCAAATCTTCCTCGGCTTGTTCATAATCTGAATGCTGTCCTATATCAAGCCAATACTCCCTAATTGGAAAACTTATTACTTTCTTACCTTCTGCTACTAAATGGTTAATTAATTCAGTCATGTCATAATATCCACTTTCGGGCACGAGCCGAGCAATATCAGGATTCAATAAATAAATACCGGCATTAATGAAATGATTTATGGTTGGTTTCTCTGTAACTTTGATGATCCTCTCATTTTCTATCTCCATGACACCATAAGGGACAATAAACTCATGCGTCCTAACAGCTACGCTCATATCAGCATTGTGGTCAACATGAAAATCTAGCATCGCCCTAAAATCAACCCTGGTTAGAATGTCACCATTCATTACCAACAAAGGCTTATCAGAAGGTTCCAACTGACTTAAAGCTCCAGCTGTTCCCATGGGTTTATCTTCTTGAACATAATCAATCTTCACTCCAAAACCATCACCATCACCAAAATGATCAGATATAAGTTCCCCTTTATAATGGGTGGTCACCATTACTCTAGAAATACCGGACTCTCGCAATTGCTCAATGATACGCTCCAACATTGGACGACCACCTAAATTGACCATCGGTTTGGGGACATCTTCAGTCAATGGCCGCAGCCTAGTACCAGCACCTCCAGCCATCACAACCGCTTGTATTGGCAAAATATCGTTTGCGATCAATTCCCTTGCAGTTACTAGGCTAATGACACTATCATTATCATCAACTAACGGTACGTGTCTCACGTCACGCTCTTTTATAATCTTTAGTAACTGAGAGGTTTCAGTTCCAATAGGTGCAGTAATAGCCTTACTATAATTTGCGCTACTATTCTTACGTATTCTCAAACTGCTCACCGAGTCATCCAGATTAATCCCAGCTAAGATTGCGCGACGCACATCACCGTCGGTAATCGTATCTAGTAGTCTTTTGTCGTCATCTACCACGAGAGCTATCTTTGCATTATTATCCTCTAGACAGGTTATAGCATCCCTAATAGAGGAGTTGGAAGAAACAAATAGTACGGATATATCAGTAAGCATATGTATTCATCACTAGTTCACATATTTTGCAATTAGTTCGCTTAATATTTTGATAGTATGGCAAGATGCTTTAACACTGGATGAATAATAAAATATGTCTCACCCACATGTGTGTTTTGAGGTTCGGAAGGAAGAGTACCTGTACGTGCATACTCCTGCAATACGTCCACCAATAGTTTAGCTCTAATTAATGGATCATATTGCGTATCAATTGTTGTACGATCATCAGGAGCAGTAAAAGCTCTCTTCATTATGACTGGACCAGTATCAATTTGGGTATCCATATAAAATATAGTAGCTCCACAATTTCCATCATTTAGCAAAGAATAATAAAGTGTAGTACTACCTCTGTAGTACGGAACTATTCCGGGATGCACGTGAACAAATTTTTTGCCGGTCGATAATATCCTATCACCGAGAATAGCACCTCCGGGGCCTGAATAAACGAAAATGGATTGTGTAGATTCCTGTACCAGTTTTAGTACTTCTTCTGAATTTGGATCCCTATTTGATACAATCTGATATGGTATGTCATTGTCCGATAGCACCTGAGTTATACACATGTCAGAGTCAAATCCATTGACGTCATTACTTGTTTGCTCAGTATGATGATTTGCTGACCTAGACTCTAAATCCACATGTATTTCGTCAGCCATATAAATTACATAAGCTGGTAGAACCTGTCGTACAATCATTTGATGAATGTATGATTTAGTACGATTAGAATCTACAGCTAACAGACCTATTTCATCGAGTATCAAAACTCACAACCATGGACAACTGATAACTTTCTCACGAAGTATAGCTCTTTACACAACGCTACTATTGTTAGCAACAACTCGCGCGGCGATTCCAAACAGTCTTGATTAGAACACAGTAAGTCATTCAACTTTAGAGCTCCATTAAGCATTTTGAGATTGCCAGTATGTCCATAGTAATACAAAAGCCCAACAGATAATGATGCGTAATTCGCCAAATTTGAATAACTTTTACTATCACTTCGCATATCCGAAGTGTAAGCTTCTCTTAAACGCTTATATACCTCGAATTTTTTCAAAAATCTACTCAGCCACATATAAATTGAATTATCTTGTAAGAAATTATCCTTTATCACATGCTCCAAAATAGCTTGTAATACCAAATCAGTATCAACATTGTCAGAAATATCAGGAAGCGAATTCTGTGACATTTTAATGCCCCGAATAACATCATTGAAATTAGAATGCATAGTCTGACAAGTTTCAGACAAAGCAGATTCGTCAACACTAGATAAAAGTCTTAATGTTAATAACCATGACACATCTAGCGCACTGACATCCTGAGTACTATATTGTGTTAATAGCAACTGGTATCGCCTCTCTATAAATTCAACATACTTTGTTCGATCTTCTACATAATCAATAAGAAAAGGTTTTCCAATAAAGCTGCTATACATATAGTATTCAGGATTCTGTAACAGATTACGACTGGTATATGTATAATTTGTGTTGTCAGTGAAAGTCACTATTTGAACCTTATTGCTACAGCCTTAAGAATCTTGTCACCCATTTCTGCAAAAGAGGTTAATTCAATATCATTGTCAATGATAAGATCAGGAGCTATAGGTTCTGGAAATTCTATATCTACTCCAACCACATTGTTTATCTCCCCTGCTATTGCACGTCTATATAGGCCCTTTGTTTCACGTGTCAACAATATGTCAAAAGGTACACGAACATATACTTCGAAATAGTCAAGGATATTATTGCGATTCCAGGCAAGCCAATCTGGAAAAATAGATAGTACGGCACACACTACATCAATACCCTGACTATCAAGATACTTACATAATTTGGACATCCGACTGGCATTTGCCATTCGATCGGCAACTGTATGTCCAAGGTCATTACCATTAATTTCTCGCAATATGTCACCGTCAATAAACACCACGTTATAGTTGTCAGCTTTTAATTGTTGGTAAACTTCCTGACCTATGGCAGTCTTACCAGAGGCCGACATACCTGCAATCCATATCACCATTATTAATTTAGTTTCTCCAACACACCAAAGACATTAGGCATCAACCACAAGTTGTTTTGATGAACCATTAACAACTTTGTTCGCCAATTCCAAGTCAGTAACCGTATCAATCTCAAGCCAACTTCGTTTTATGGGCACCTGTTGAACTGGAAATCCAGTGTCAACAATTCCTTGTAATATATCTGTCATATATAATTGGCGGAATGTACGTTGGCCACGCAAAGGAAGGTGACCGCTAAGTTCTGATAGTTTGGCATTTTCATAGACTTGTCGTAATGCCTGCACACCCGAACCTCTAAACATCATCAGACCAATGTACTGACCATTAATCTGGTCAATATGGTCAGGTTTCTGTCCTATACTAGAGATGGTGCCATCTGAATTACTCTCAAGTGTCTCAGCATCCGACATGACATTGTCAAACCGTTGCTCCCAATAATCTTTCCAACATGTATCAACTACCACACTAATAGCTGCACTGGAGGATAACAACGCTTCTAAAACACATTGCTCATATATTATGTCCCCATATGACACTATAAACCCCTCATTGAAAACAGAAGAAGCGCACCACAATGTCTCAACCATATTAGTGTCAGCATAGTCTAGATTCTCAAAATATGTCACATCACTTCGATCAATTGCTGAAGCCATATAACCACGAACCACAGCAATATCTCTGATATTGGATTGGCGAGCAGTTTGTAATTGCCAATCCAATAATGTTTTTCCAGAAACCTCAACCAAACACTTGGGAAGCTTATCGGTATATGGACTAAGTCGCGATCCCTGACCAGCAGCCAAAATTATCATATACATATACTATCCATTACCAAGCCATTTTTCTATTAACATCCTATCAATATTTTCGGCAGAGTCCGCCCGTTCAGGATGCCATTGTATACCTATCATTGGACAATCGGGATGATAAACTCCTTCGACAATACCATCTCTTGCTATAGCGAAAGGAAGCAATTCCGCAGAAAGTGTTGATTCGGTCACAGCATTAGAGTGAAATGAATTTGTATTAGCACTTTTTTCTCCTAAATAACTTTGGTATTCAGCATCTACTATATCGAAATCATGTGTTACTCCTACGTGACTTCGAGAAGCCAAATTCACATCTTTAAGATTACGTATAATGTGCCCATCAAAATATGCGTTGAGTATTTGCATTCCACGACACACACCTAAAATCGGCTTATGATACCGTAACGCATATTCTATGATGGCATATTCAGTAGCATCACGTTCTTTGGAAACATCATCAATATGCATAGATCGTTCATATTCATCAACAGGACCAACATTATTACCACCTATCAGTAACAAAGCTGAGAACGGGATATCCTTCAACAAGGAAGCTACTAAGTCAGGTTGATTAGGAATCAATACAGGCAAAATATTGTATTGACTGAACAATTTATGCCAATTGTGATTAATAGCGTCTCGAGGACCCCTATGGTCATCTGTTGTGATAACACGAAGACTGACACCTACAACTTTTGTCATCTCAAAACTCGCACTAATTGACCTGCACAATCCAGTTCAATCAGATCAGCCACTATAACCTGATCATATATAATCTCACCACAACCGATAGCTGCAGGCAATCCTAATTCAGCGGCCCTAATAGCCATATGTGAAGCTGAGCCACCATATTTAGTAATCAGCCCGATAATCCCACTACCAAAAAGCCAATCATATCCTGGATCTGCACTTTCAATAAGTACAATCTTGTCCATCAAATCCATATCAGGTAATCTTTGATCTACACTAATCACAGATCCCACAATTGTTTCAGAAGTAACATAATTAGGTTGCCATTTCAATAGCTCGAAGCCATCTATGTCCCTAGATGAATTTATCATATGAGGGAGTCTGACAGATTTGTGTAAGGAAAAACGCTTACGATTTAGTGTAATTAGGCGAGCCAGCTCTTTTTTAATCACATTAGATGGACTGTTCTTTCTAAGGTCAAGTATTCTTTGCAATGGTAGATATGACATATCATCACGTGAAAATTCGAAATACTTCTCTCCGAGCTCAGATACCAAAGTCAAAACTGCACTAATGTTTTTGGTATATTCAAATTTGATTCTTTCACGAGAAGCTATACTTCGAACAATAAAACTCCAAAGCTGTTCTATATCAAAGCTAAATCCAACTTCCGCAATAAGCTTTTCTATACTTTCCTGATGACTATCAATTATGCTGCCGGTCTTCTCTATACAAAACTCTATATGTAATGGTTTTTCAATATGACTTATATTACTTAGGTACCTCTCAGGAGCTTCCAAGTAGCTTGGACAAGTAATATCATAGGTACCTGGACGTAAATGTCCATATCGTACAATAAATTCATCAATGTCCAACTCATTCGAACCAAGTTTATATAAATCTTCCGTCACATCGCTAGCAACAGTTGGAATCGATCTCAGTAAACTGTCAAAAGTGGAGTCAGAAAATACACCCTTAGCTCGGAGTGATTTCAAGAAACTCATAGATATAAAAGCATGCCTAGCTACTATTGCAAAAGGCAAAGTGCCAAATTTTATACAATCTTTCAACAAGGTATCTATGGTACGTACAATTGAAACAATGTTGTCTGTTTTCACCAGCAAGGCTTGCTTACGAGCCAAATTTAATTGTTCTACAAATTCTATTTCAACAAAATTTTCTGGCACTTGGCCCAAGACTATTTGATCAGTTAAGGAAAGTAAAGCATTCTTAATTGTGTCAACTTCTCCTCTAGTAAAACCATCTCCTAACAATCTTTGACTATATTTATCAAAATCAAAATCCAAACAAGTCATGGCAACTTCAAATTCAAATTTGTCATGCAACTCAGGATTATTCCGTAGCCACTTTAAACAATGTTCGACCAATTTGTGGCTCAGATTAGATTCAAGTGCAATAGGCAAGAAAGAGTTCAAGCTTGCCCTCGTATCCACATAGGGATGACCAGACAAAGATACAACCAATGGCTCGTGACCTGCATTTTGATAGCCATTAAGTACGCGAGATTCACTCCATACACTATCGGTAATAAGATGCTGAAATAAAGATAAAGCCAGAGGTCTCGGTGAAACACCAATGATTTCGGCTGGATTCCAATCCGGCATGTTTGCTAGAATAGTTGTATTGCCTAATAGATGCGAGGGCAGCTCTGTAATCTCATCAACATAATCATGTAGAACATCCAACTCTTCATGTAAATCCAAGTCTGTAAGCTCAAGATCTGATGCAAATCCAGACAATACTCTTACCTGCAACAAATAACAGTTATCTGAACTATCAAATGCAAACTCTATATCCAATGCATCATGCCCTAATAACTCTTCTAATTCAGACACTAAATCAAGCAAATGCGCAATGTATTTATCATCATGGAATGAGGTTTTTGCGTACTTATATACAATAACAGTCGATAGATCTTTACCTTGCCCGGAAGTAACAGTATCAGTCAAAGATGTAGCATCATCGTAATTGATTGTTACATAGGGCGCCCCACTCTGAGGATCACGGGTGAAAAGCACACCACTCATAATTACATTATCAAGATGTGGCTGAACAAAAACTTCATCTTTTGATGTAATACTGCCATTTACAGAAATTAGGCTATCAAAGACAGAGTTTATAGCATCCCGTAATGCCGTCATATCCTGAGCAAAAACACCTAGCTCACTATGATATACACCAGCTTTAGAAGCTCCCCACGTGTCCTCGTTATATGCACTACTCCGAACAATAATGCGATTCTTAGGCATGGCTGAAACTATTCGGTCCAGAATATCTGATTCATCATTTCGCCACTCAACTGCAGAAAATCTAATTTGCTCCAATACAATAGACTTGCGCACAAGCGGTTGTAAACGTTCCAAGGTTTGTGCTTTGGTGCCAAACGCGAATTGAGATAAAGAGTTAGCAGAATCTATTTGAGCCCATCCATCACTGACATCAAAATACTTCGTGTCAAGATCAAAATTAGCAAGCAAATTGACTATTTCAGTTTGACCGTGCATTGTACATTTCTGAGACCATTTATCGAGCTGATCTCGCAATTTGTCTGTCGCAAATCCAGATAATGCGCAAATGCCAGCATAAACACTACTTAATTCATTGTTAGATATATCAGTACATTTGTTTGTCCCTATTACAACATCAGAATTAACATCTAGAAATGATTTCACTATATCTGGCCTAAACACAATATCCGATCTAACGAAAAGGCAAGCGTCGAGTAGCTCAGTAGCAACGTGTTCTATTGCTTTAATCTCACTACCATCTTCCCAATCTGGGTTGTAGTAAAACTTCATGCCAGGATATAGCTGCACCATCTTTTCAATATGGTACCCACCTACAAATATAATATCGTCAATACCAGCCTTTGTTAGAGCAGCCAACGTCCAATCAAGCACACGTTTCCCTTTAGTATCTGACACCAATGCCAATGGATAACTCTCAGTACTATCCAACCTGCGAATACCTCTTTCAAAACCTAAAATTATAGCTTTCATGCTTGATGTCTATTTAGTTTGTATCACGATTGAAAATAATCTATAAAATAAACTGTGCCACCATTTGCTCATACTGATTAATGAGACGGTGCATTTTCTGTGTGTATTCGTCAGACAGTTTATCTTCAAATTGTCGTTGTTTTTTTTCTCTGTCACCTATTGAAAGTATTCGAGGACAATTTTCACGACGTAGTATTCCACTCGTGTGACGAGTAAGACTGCTTCCAATAAAACTAGAAAGAGAGTGTAAATATGGTTGAGGGTTTTGAACAAATTCCTCAAATGGTATAAACAAGATTTGTTCTTTCATCTTGTCAGCAAGAGAATCGTATGCGGACATAGATGAGTTCCACCAAGATTCAATCATTTTCACAACTCTTTCCATTGGTGTTGCAGTAAGATATGTATCTTCCCATCCTAATGCCAGATAAGGTATATCGACCCCTTGATGATTGATGCACATAGTTAATTGAAGTGGATCAACACCAAATCTTTTACCAAATCCTCGTCGCATCCACGCATCTATAATATCAACAGGATGCCGTATCAATTCGATAAATCTTAGTCGGTCTCCGAATGCATCGTAATACAACTTAAAGTTCGAAATTTGATTATGAGTCTGACTCTGAAAGATTGGACGTGTCTTATTAATAGTTTCTATGACAGATTCTTTGTCACGGATAAATATTCTTCTGAAATACCGTAGAGAACCAGGTGCTCCCCAAACGCTAGATTGATCTGCATATCTAAAATTAGTATTTCGGCCTATCATACTATTAATCAAAAAATTGTCAGCCTCCATTTGCAAAGCCCATACGGCAGCCTCATGCTTCATTTGGCCTAATTTATGCAAAATACTTACCCACTCGAGGGCATGTTCGAGTCGTTCTATCTCAACCCTACTAAAACTTGACAAAATAGTGCCGATCATACCTTTACCTGTACGACCAATGCCATCAACAATTACAACAGTGCCATCAAGACGATTACGTCTAGAGATATTCAGGTTACTATACTCACTCATCTGTTGTACTCCAAAATTGAATCGGTTTTCAAACAATCTATTAAATAAACGGGGGCTACTTTATGAGCAATATCTACTAAATCAAGAGCCATTTCTTCGCTGCCATTATGATTCACTCCAGCTTCAGCAATTATCATACATGGGTAACCAGGTCCTATTTTATTGCTAGAAATATTAATGGTATTCAATTTGTCACTAGTAGTCATTAGGTTTATTTATTTGTGCTATTGTCCAAACAAATCACACGTTCACAAATGATCAAACTACACAAGCATGTTTAGTACACAACAACAATTGTTGTGTATAGGTACTACCCTACGATAGGAGTTCCAAAAGTTGAGTTCTTACCAAGAGATTAAATTATACTTGGTCTATCCTGGTCTCCATCGGACTTAAAAAGTCGCACATCCTCTTGCGATTCTGTTATCTCGTACGCATATCTGAGATCAACATTTTTTCTTTCAAAAGGTTCAAAATAATTTGGAATAATTAAATCATCATATTCTTGTCGATTCAAGAATCCTGCCTTTTCAATGTATTCAATAGGAATACCATGAGAATAAAAATCTAAATACTCAGCTTCATACTCATCTAACAATGAATGTACAAACTGTCCCAAAAGAGCAAACACCTCATTGGTTCCCATAAAATCAACAAAGCGTAAAACAATAGATCTGTCTTGGGAAACGGGTCGAATCACACATATCGCCAAGACTTGATCAGCATCTGTGATTGCATAGACATGATACTTATATATCGGATGATTCATGAAACGATTCACTATATAAGTATCAGACTTGCTCGGAATTTGGTACAAATAAATTCTACTGGTATCTAAATGATCCAAATCAGATTTAGTAATCAATTTATAAGATAGGGTTGAAGTACTATTCATATTTTTTACACATATTCGAGATGGCACCTTTGCAATCCTAAACACAGTTTTATCAGGCGACAAAACGAAATGATGATTCATGATCCCAACATTAAAACCGAGATAATTATATATTTCTTCTGTTTTCAAATTTATGCCAAGAGACATTACAGTTTTGAAGCCTTGCCTTCTGAGAAAGTTTAATATATCAACCCCAAGCATTGGCGAGCCAGAAGATTTTGATACTTTCCACATTGTTGTCCAAACTGTTGCATTGTCGTCAGAGGATGACCTTATAAAACCTAGTATTCCATTGATTTTATTAGTTTGGTTCTTTGAGATAACAAAATTTAAATGATCTTTATTTTTATATTCATACAGAAAATAATCTTTGCTGATTCCAAGAATGTGTCCTTTTTTCCATTCATTATCTATAAACTTCATTATTTCATCAGCATCATCTATTTTTGCAATAGAAATTGTATTCTGATTATGCATTTTTCAATTTTAAAGATATATTAATTAATGCTATTTATAGTTATAGGAATTGCTGGAGATTCATAATTATTAATGTCTAACTCCCAGGTTTCATTCCCTTCATCGACAGAGGTGTTAGTAAAACCTAATTTATTATAATGGTCCTTTACAATAACATTTCGTGAGGTTGGGGAGTATTTACCTATCAATATTTTTACACCAGCTTTCTTAGCATTCAAAATAATATCTTGTAAAGCGGCTAATTCAACCCTGCGTCCTAAAACTCTGCAGCTCATCAACCAAGTGTCAATCGTCCAGACATCAGAGCCTTTCTTACATATAATGACGCTAATCATGCCGTTATCGCCAAATACATCCTTAAGACGGATTTGACGAGTATAAAAAAATCGATCTTCTTCAAACTTTTTTACTTCCATCTCGCTGTATCGCTTAGTAGTGAGATTAAATTGATTGGACTTATTAATTAATTGACTAATACGAGATCGACCTGGAGCATCGAATGGAGTTAAAGTCATTTTCATCTCTAGAGACATTAAATAATCATCAATATTGGACGACTGATTTAAAATTTCAACTCTTTTGGCATTATCTTGATAAAAATCAGCTCTCTTACCATCTTCTGCTGAGAATGAAATTGACTCAAAATAACCGGCTGCAATAAGTGTTCTTGCATAAAGTGCTGGCTCTTTAGGTAATTCTGGAACGGCAACTTCGGGCAATTCACGACGAACTTGCATGCGTTCAGCCGGATTATCGTCTAAAAATACAATGCTTTCTAAACCTAATGATAGAGTCTCAGCAATTGCTCTAATATTCGAGGCTTTATCCGTCCAGTTAGCCTGAAATAATGCGATATGCTCCTCACGTAAAAGCATATCAGGGTGCTCTTTAAAAGGCTTACGAGCAATTGCATCTTCATTTTTGGAAGAGACTGCCAGAATTATTCCCCTCTCTCGTAAGTCCAGAAGAGTCTTCTGAAGATGAAGATGGGCTTCACCTGTTGGATTTCCATTTCCAATCAAAATTCCCTCAATTCCGTCATCCCCAATGACACCACCCCATAATGTGTTATCTAAATCTAAAATTAGGCAACGACGACTCTTACCGAGCTTAGCAGCAAAAATACGACAAAGTGAGTCTGCAAATATAGGAACATACTTTTCTGAGAAAGATAATTTTGCCAGATTCCATAGTCTAGGATCATGCCAATTAGAAAGCCCTACATTAGCTGCTAATCCTGCAATATCGAATATAAAAATATCATCACTAGCTAAAGCATCTAACTCAATATTTATACGAGTAATTAACCAAGACAATGTTCCAGGTAATCTCTCTTCATAACTGCCTGATATTTTCTCTACATTTGTAGCAATATTTTGAAAAATAATTTGTGCTCCAGTTTTGGACCGCAAAGAATCAATAATAGAACTAATATAACTTAAACAATCCCTAACATTTTTTTCGGCAGATACTTTATTACCCGGGGTTGGGAAAAGAGGTAAGCCACGATAATCAAGTGATACTAAAACAACATTCAATTGATGGTCATTAAAAGTCGATTGTTCAGAAAAAGCTTCCTGTGCAACCTGATTATATTCAGCCTCTACAACATCAAGTATTATTCCAAAACGCAAAGCACTAGCAATTAATGCAGGGGTAATTAGTTTTGATGTAGAGTTACTGATTAACCCAACTTTAATAGGTGTCAGTGACTCAAGATTAATTAAATCTTTCTCTAAGAGTTTGACCTTTTTGTACAACCGATTTAATTTATTTTCGTCTAGAGAGAACTTAGCTAGTTCTTGAAGATTACTACCACTAGATGCTTTAGATAATTTAAGAGAAAAATCATCAGGTGGTTTTGGCAACCATGTCAAGTCTTCATATAGGTTTGTCATGAAATAATCTCATTAATAATCTGCTCAGCCACCTCTTCAGGGGTTGCAAAAACACTCTTTGTTTGCATTATTTCTAAATAGCGTGGATCAAAAACTTTAAGCATCTCTGTTTTAGTAAAACCAGGACTAACTGTTCGTATTTTTAACCATGGATGCTCTGCTGAACAAACTGACAACATACTCTTTAAACCTTCTTTAGCAATCACATATGCACCCATTCCAGTTGTTGGTAGTTTATTTTCAATACTTATTGCTTGAGATAGAATACCAATTATTGTGCCGCTTCTAGTTCCTCTAAAAAATCTCTTAATCAAGATTGATATTAATAAATGTGAACCAATTACATTTATCTGGAATTGATTTAATAAATGCTCAGAAGTTAGACTAGAAAAGGGCAATAAATCCGGAGGAGGCGACGCTCCTAAGACAACACCAACTAATTCTGCGCCATCTTCAATTTCATCTTCAATAGTTTGAACAGCCACTTTAATTGAATCAATATTGTCCATATTGATTTTAAGGGCAAAACCTCCAGTCTCTTCAGCCAGATTTTGAGCTTGCTGAATATTTGAATTGTAGCCAACTATAGGCATAACACCAATAGTCACTAGATGTCTACAAATAGCTGAGCCAATGCCACCGGACCCACCTGTAACGAGAAGATAAGAGCGTGAATTCACGGCAGCCATACTGCTCTAACCGTAGCACGGCATATGGTTTTTTGATCTCTTAAAATATTGCATTTAAACTCAAGTGCATTTGTGGAGTCAGATTTGGTAATTAAATTAGCCTCAAAAATCAAATTATCTCTAGGGTAACTTGGTTTTATAAAATCTATTTGGAAACCTGTTAGAACTGCATTCTTGTCTGGCAACTCTTGGCCAATTAATCGAGAGATCTGACTAGACAAAAGCAATCCATATATTATGGGTGAATCAAAACCTTTTGATTTAGCAAAATCAGACTCCAAATGAATAGGGTTGTAATCGCCACTTAATTTAGCAAATGTTAACATTTCCTTCATTGAGAAAGAAAATATCCATTCCCTTTTCATACCTTCAAAATATTTGTTCCAGGTTTGTAAATTAGCCACTAGTTTGCTTTTTCATAATTAATTTAGCCATGTCACCAACATTAGCTAGATTAGATATTTCTTCAGTAGTGAATCGAAGTTCAAAAACTTTTTCAATTGTAAGCACTAGTCTAATATGCGCCAAACTATCCCATTCATCAATATCTTCTGCTTTCGTAGTTTCAACAATTATCAACTCATCATCATCAAAAACATTTCTAAAAATTGGAATGAGTTTGTCAAATACATCAGACATTTGTAACCTTTATAAATTTAAAAATAATCAATAATAAATTCCAAGCCTGTATATCGTTAGGACCACTATCATCTCGGATTTCGGAAACTTCCATATGGAACACAGCTGCTATTAATTTGTTGAAACGACTGCGAAAATCGCCACTCATACAATATTTATATTAAACAAGATTTGAGATATTTACATTAAGTTTCTAGTCCAGCTGACTGTTTCAGCTTGACTAGATTTAGGCAAGTCATTTGTATCAAGCCGGGGTAACATGTAGTTATCATGAAGGCATAGGTCAGTTATACCGACTTCAGTAGTCATGGCTAAATCAAAACCATGACGCGCTATTATTGCTTTTGTGTCATCATTATAAGCCCCATATGGATAACAAAAAGTCATATATTGACTTGAAACACCAATACTATCCAAAAAACCCCTACAATCTCGCACAATAGATTCTTGATGCGATTTGTCACAATGATTTAGCCATTCATGATGTACGCCATGACCACCAACATGCATCCCTTCAGCAATCATTATCTTAAGTTGCTCTTCATTTAGATACAACTCATCCGCAAATGCACTTTGGTCATTAGTAACAAACTTGCCAAACATATTATCAGTTATCTCTTTACGCAAAAGATCAGGCAAAGCATGTTGCAGCATTCGTTTTATGTAAATTACTTCACCTGAATCATAACGATTAGGGTTCTTATAATCTTTCTCATAGACATGTATTGGTTCCAAATCAAAGCTTTCTCTAGCTTGTTCAATATGTTCGTTTAGCGAATCTACCAGTGCAATCTTATTGCTCTCACAAGCAAGTATAAAATGAATTTTATGGACATCTAGCATTTTCCTTTCAACAGTAGGGGATACACTGGGATAAAACGCAGCGGATATTCCGTGTTGGACCAAATGCGGAAATACATGTAGATAATGATCGGAAAAACCATCATCGAAAGTTAAAAGCAATGCCATTTGAGGCAACTGTTCTTCTCCACGTATGCTAGCCACAACATGCTCCATCGACACAACGTTATAATGCCGCATTATGTATTTCATCTGCCCTTCAAAATCTGTCTTTTCTAGACCCTTTATCGAAGCATATTGACTATCTCTAATTGGCCGCACATAATGATAACTAACTATAGTAAGGCATGAGGTGGCATCGACTATTTTCATGGCAAAAATATCTCAGTTGATTTACTTGACATACAAATGATTAAGAATTAAATTGGCAATATGCAAATCCCATGATGTATCAACATCCAGAGACCTTTCTTTAGGCATTACATAAGTAAATGTAAGCTCGGGATATGTATTTTTATTCCTCAAAAGTACATCTACTTTGAAAATAAAAATGGCGCCATTCAACGAATAAAATTTAGGCCTTACTTGGCGACGTTGATATGATGCATCATCCTCTGAAGACATTAAAAATTCCGACAACTTCTGATCTTCGGCAACCTGCATCACACTATATGGGTGAGATAAAGCTTCTTGCACACTAATTACACAATCTGCTTTCCGATCGACAGCTAATTCGAATGATTTATCAATGTCTTCTGACGTTCGCAAAGGTGATGTAGGTTGTAATAACATCAAAAATTCTGGCAAATAGTCTTCTTTTTCCTGCAACCAATTTATAGCATGGATAAGAACATCGACATGTGGGGAATCATCTTTAGACAATCTGCCAGGCCTTATAAATGGAACTTCCGCACCCCATTTTTGCGCAACACCCGCAATTTCATTGTTGTCTGTAGATACAACAACACGATCAAACACATTTGATTTTAGTGCTGCCTCAATTGTCCAAGCAATAAGTGGTTTTCCTCCTACATGTTCTATATTCTTTTTAGGAATACCTTTAGAACCACCACGCGCTGTAATTAAGCCCAGAACTTTAGTCACTTATTACAAACCTCTGTGTACATTTGATGCTTATTTTTATGTTTGGAGAAAATACTTGGCAACCTAAGCTTTGCTATGCTCGGCATCGTTTTCATATAGTCGATAAAATTGTCCTCTCGCCAAAAGAAGTTGATCAGGATGACCCTGCTCTACAATGCGACCACCCTCCAACACAACAACCAAGTCCGCATCTCTGACGGTATTAAGACGATGTGCTATAACTAGAACAATAGAATTCTCTCGCAATTTACTTATAGCTGCATGTACCTCACCCTCAGTTAGATTGTCAAGAGCACTAGTAGCTTCATCAAACACAAGCATATCTGGATTTGTTAAAATAGCACGTGCAATAGCCACTCTCTGTCGTTGACCACCTGACAGACGGAGGCCACGGTCTCCTACCATTGTCTCAAATCCATCGCTCATAGAATTGAGTAATTCATCCAACTGAACAGTCTGAATTACCTGATCAAGTTCATAATCCTTGATTGAGTTGTCCCACAATGTAATATTGTTACGCAATGTTGTATTAAATAGGTATGGATCCTGACCAACGAACCCTATACGCTTGCGATAAGTATGTAAATCAATATTGCTCAGGTTAACTGTATCAATTAGAATGGTGCCAGAAACTGGATTGTAGAGACGTATTAACAAATCTGCAATAGTAGACTTTCCAGACCCCGTTTGCCCAACCAATGCGGTTACTTGCCCACGATGTAAAGTAAGATTTATATCATGCAGCACAGATACATCGGGTCTGCTATGATACGAAAATGACAAATCCTGGATCTCAATTTTCTCTATAAAATCGTTGTCGTTCAAGACATGTCCACCGGTTTTTTCGATGGGCATGTCACTTAGAGTTTGATCAGCTATTTCAACTACACGAAGCTTATCGCTCAGATTAACTACACCGTGTTGCATTACACTAACTGTAGGAAGCAAACGTCGCATTAGTACTACAATTGCAGCGATTTCTGATAATGTAAGCCCCAACACAGGTCTTGTAACAGCAATAAGAACTAATATAGCGATTAGAGATACTCCGACAATCTCGATGATTGCACCAGGAATAGATGGTAGCAATCTACTGACAACATACAATGGTAAATACTCTTGTAATAGTGTTCTTATCCTATTGACAGCCACACTCTCAATTACACTAGCTTTGATCACACGGATACCATCAAGAAAATCAACCATCGCCACTGAATTTTTCTGTCGTATATCATGCAATTGAGATCCAATCTGTGCAGATCGTCGCTGAAGTCGCGGACCAGAAATACCATAAACTAGCAAAAGCGGGAGCCCTATGATTGGTATTGACCACCACGAAAGGTAGAAAAGTAAAACAACACTTGTAATTGTCAGCATAAACCCGTTTAGTAATGATGCTGCAACTGAAATACTACTGACTACACCTGTGGCTGCACGTGACAGATCTTCTATTATCACTCCTCGCCCTCGCGCGGTTATTTCCTCATAGCGTGCGCGCACAAATCTGTTGAATAACTTGACCTTGAAGTCTAGTTCCACTGTGGTAGCAAGACGATGTATCAGTAAGTTTTGTAGTAATAAAATGATATTCTTTATGATTACCAGAACAACAATTGCAGCTAGGCCTGCAAATACTACAACTTGATAATTATTACCCAGATTTGCTCTGTTGGTAACATTTTGGACCATATCAGCAATCCATGTAGACGAACTCTCTTCTGGAGCAATCATTATGCTGACAACAGGTACTATCATCCCTATACTAAGAACATCAAGTGTCGAAGTCAGAAAAATAGTGGCGGTTATAGCAATAATCCTAATCAAATATGGATGAAATACTAGTCTCCAATATAGTTTGAGCATTATAAATTCTTTCCTAAATTTAGATTTCTCATACCTGCATTCATATGTGTAAATCTATTGTAAGTAGTTACAAAATGACAGCAAACAAAACACCAAAAACCCACTTCAGAAATGTCTTAGGTAAAAACAATAAATCATGGCGTCTAGCCCAAAAAGCTTCTGGAATTTTCATGATAAATTTGTATATATGATCCGATTGGACAATTTGGCGCAACATATGAACACAAACTTGAACTCTGCCCTGCAATAAATTTACTGCAAACCATATAGCAGTCGAGCGAATCTGCATTTGCAAAAGTGTATTGATTACCTCATCGGCCGTATTGGACCCAAAAATTTGCCATTTGCCCTGTATATCCCATTCGCTTAACCAATTTTCAAGCTCTTTGATCCAAACCTTTCCTGAAAGCGACAGATGCACATTAAGTTGCCCGTCATGACGACGCCAATGGAACACAGCGGTTTCATCAAAACCAGTTACACCAAAAGGTACTATTCCATACAAGTGACTTTTTTCTAGATTGCGATGAAAACCGCCCGCCTGGCGTAGGATGTCAGTTTTAATGGAAAATATACTGCCAGGTGCACCAAACATATGACCCCCGCGCAATTTGTCTAACGCAACCTCATTACCTGACATGTAACGTGATCTGAGATTAGTTTTCCGTTCTGCTGTGGAAATAATTGCGCCATGTTTATCTACAACCACAGGCAATCCGGCCGCAGTAGTACACTCAGGATGGCCTAAAAATAAACTCACCATCTTTTCCACATAGTCATCAGACATCCAATCATCATCAGATTGGTAAAAAATATATTCACCTTTAGCCTTTTGAAGACCAGCATTCAGGCAAACATCTACCACTCTAAGAGGATCATCCGGATGCCATTGATTTTCCTCAAAGTGAATAAGTTTTACACGCTCATCATTATTTGCAGTAGCATACAAATATTCAATAGTTTCAGACGTTGCACCATTGTTTATTAGAATAATCTCCAGATTATCATAAGTTTGTCTACGAATAGCATCGACGGCCTGTTTAAGTAACTTTGGTCGATAATATGTGTCGAGAATGACAGTAAAAAGCGGCTTTTGATCCATAACTTACTGATTACAAGAAAATGTTTATATTAACGAATAATTGCTATCGGCTTTGTATCAATTAAGAATCCATGCATTCTTGCGTAGAAAATATGATCCTATCCGTGAAGGATGTCCAACGATTGCACAATTTTTCGGAAACATTGATCTATATTGGGATTGCAACTCCTCATCATTATCATCTTCAATCCAAGTACCATCTAAACGTGCATTCATCTCAATTACAAGATCCAATATTTCCTCAGATGAATTCTCTACCACATCTATTCCAGCTCGGGTATATTTTTCAGTTCTACCCCACTCATGAGCACCAAGATCAATAATTTCACGAATAGTAAGAAACTTTTGCGTATCCTTATATCTATATTTTTTTGGAATAAATATATCCAGCGAAGTACGAGGAGCAATCCTCAAAGGAGTCAAATTAACAGCAGCAAAGGGTACGCCAAAAATAGCCGCTGGACCAAATAGACCACCTGTATCACCCAAAAAAAATTTACAGTGAGCAGCCAAGAAAACATCAGCAAAGTCTGACCTATTATGCAGAGCATAATCGATAATACCAACATGATTGATACTAAGTGCTTTTTCGACTACAGAACCCATACGGATAGCAGGAATGCCATTATCAGCCAAGAACATAGCTGCATCTATATAATTTGTGATGTCATTGTTGCGATAATCATGATAAGACCATTCCAATCTTGATCGCCAACTTTGTGCGACATCCAAGTATGTCTTGTCTCGTGCACAAAAACATACAAATGGTACCTCAGATGAAACACCTATTGATTGCAGTACGGTCTCACCCTGTATCTTCTCTTCCCGAGTAAAGTTTAATTGTGGCCCTGCAATACCCCAATCTTTCCATAAACCATAACCCGATTGTCGCAAACTAATCCAGATCTTATCATCTAAGGTGCGTTGATAAATTGATTGCAACACCTCATATAGATAATTACTTTCCACGACGATTAGTTTCCGCTTTATCATTTCTAACAGCTGTCTATTTGCTGGAGGAGTACCTGCTAGAAAGATATTTATGGTTTTTCTACCAGGAGATGCTACAGACATTCTTCGCATACATAATTCAGTATTGGTTGCCAAATGGCCTATTCGCGCATAATTAAGAAGTCCAATCCGAATGCGAATTAAAGGATATAGAATCCTGACAAAAAGATAAAATGAAAAACCTACCGATAAACGGAAAATATGTGTGAATTGCCTTTTCAACCGACTTATTGCCATTCTCATACGTTCATACCAGGTCGAAAAAATCCAATCATCACTATTGTGGCACTATGATGTAATTCATTTCGTCGCAATGAATAATTGTTCACTGATTAATATCAATTTATATTGAGCAAATCTGGGTAGAAATCAAGCAAAATGTCAGCTTGTGGATGAGATCTCCAATTTCCAAATCATTGATTATCCCTTCCGGATACAAATTAATCTGATCCTTAGTTCCCATTACAAGTTTGTCTGGAATATATATAACATCATTAATGCTCAAGTTGATATTACTATCCGACAATTGACCAGTCCTGATTTGGGCACCTTCTGTATCGATACATATGGGAATAGAACAAGTACTCTCCAAATATTCAATCAAATCAGCTAGTTCATATGCTCGAGTATGCGATAGATTGATACGCAACAAGGTTACTCCTAGCTCTTGAAACGCTGAGAGAGTGTCGCTGTTAAGACTAACAGGACCTATAGTACAAATTATTTCTGTAGAAACTAATTTATTCATATAATATAATCATCGACAAATATGATACTGAACAACCTAGTTTGTAGTTAGCCTAAAGTATTTGGCGTCTTTACAGCTAACCGTCAAGATCAAAAAACTTCAAGGTATATTGAACAAGAATATCAGTACATTGATCCACAGATTGATTCACTGTATCTAGTATCAATTCAGGTTGATCCGACAACTGATACGGTTCTGTAACACCAATGAAATTCTCATACTCGCCTGCTAGGGCCTTCTGATAGTGCCCCTTAATATCTCTATCAGCACAAACTTCTACCGGACAGTCCAGGTAAACTTCCATAAAATCCGGCGCGAGATGTTCCCGTATCTGAGCACGTGTTTGTTTAACATGCGAAATTGCACATACAATAGCTATATTACCTCTTTTGTTACATTCATTAGCTAACTTACTCACTAACAAACCCACTGTTTTGCGATCCTCATTAGAATACCCATAAGTCTGAGGTAATCGCTTCCTCGTTTCATCACCATCTAGCAGCTCCACATTATGGATACCCAACAATTCCAGTGCATGTACCAATCTAGCACCTAAACTTGTTTTGCCCGAACCGGACAGCCCAGTAATCCAAATAGTGCCTGTTTTTATAATGATTCAATCCTCACTATATGAATCCCACATGCTTGTTACTCATTTGCAAATGAACTATTGATCACTTTATCGTAATCATCCTGTGTATCTATTTCAACCCAAGGCTCGCGCATAGATTCTATAAATCCTATTTTGTGTCCCTTGGGAGACAACTTGCTAAGTGCAATAGTGTAGTAATCATTAATATATATATAATCATCCACCAAATCTTGCATCTGATTTACAAGCAAATCAACTGCGTCTTTTGAAAATTTACCCACACCTATAAAATTTCCATCAGCGTCTTCCACATTAATATGACTTCCTATATCACTTATAAATCCATCATGTATTTGAACACGCATAGTCTTGTCCGTAATAGTGGAAGAATCAATAATCAAACATATCTCCTGACTACTATTAATACAACGTTGTAAAAGATCAACAGATAATAGAACGTCGGAGAAAAGTATAATTGTATCTTCATACATCTCATCTCTTACACTGTACAATGTGTGCAAATTGTTAGTATTTTCATAGTCGCTATAATAAGAGTATTGAACTGCTGACCCCAATTCAGCTTCAATCAAATGATTTAAATATCCAGTGACAACTAATATGTCTTCTATTCCACATCTGTGCAACCAATCAACTTGATGCTCTATTAGTTTCTTTTTGCCTATTTGTAAAAGACATTTTGGTAACTCAAGCGTAATAGGATATAACCTTGAGGAACGTCCTGCAGCTAGAATAATTGCTTTC
>DDZT01000064.1 GCA_002346435.1 Anaerolineales bacterium UBA3001 | reverse complement strand
TTCGATCAAGCATTTGGTACGATCATCAATCGCTTTTGTTGCCAGGCAATTATTGGTCACCCACTTACTCCTTATGGTAATGGTGGTCAGAAGCGCAGTTTCATACCATTGAAAGATTCTATGCAATGTTTGACGTTAGTTGTTGAAAACCCTCCTGATATGGCCGAATATCGAGTTTTCAATCAATTTCAAGGTGTATTTACGGTCAGGGAGCTAGCTCTTAAAGTTCGCCAAGTAGCTGCTCAAGTTGGTTTTGATGTTCCAATTACTAATCTAGAAAATCCGCGGATTGAAGCTGAAAATCATTACTATAATCCCACGCATCAGGCGCTTTTTGATTTAGGTTACCAGCCTACTGAAGATATTGATAAAGAAATACTGATGATGCTTGAGGATTTAATAAAGTATAGAGACAGAATAGAGGCTAATAAAGATGTGCTTATTCCGGATGTAAGGTGGAATGGGTCCAGGAAGAAGGTGCAAACAATTTAGTCTTGTTGTAAAGGCAAATTTCGCCTAATGAAAAACATTAGTGTTTTGGTGACCGGTGGGGCTGGATTTATTGGAGCTAATCTAGTTCGTATGCTGCTTAAGCTTGATTACAAAGTTACTGTCTTCGACAATTTCAGTACGGGAAGATATGCATATTTAGAAGGTTTACCTGTTGACATTGTTGAGGGAGACGTATTGGATAGAGATCTTTTAGTTGAAGTTATAAGATCGCATCAATCGATTATACATTTAGCAGCTCAGACTGGTGTTCCTGGTTCATTGATTGACCCTTATCAGGACTGCGAAGCAAATGTGGTTGGCACTCTCAATGTCCTAGAAGCATGTCGAGCAGCCAAAGATAGCTCTGACACGAAGATGTCACAGAAGATTATTTTTGCTTCTTCTAATGCACCTTTGGGCAGACAAATACCACCCGCTTCTGAGGATAAGGCACCCTTGCCAGTCTCTCCATATGGAGCCAGCAAGCTAGCAGCAGAAGCCTACTGCTTGGCGTACTATGGCTCTTGGGGATTAAATACAATTGTACTTCGGTTCGGTAACGTTTATGGGCCTTTTTCCGAGCACAAAGGTAGTGTGGTTGCTGAGTTCTTTAAGGCAATTTGCAATAATAATGTTATTACAATGCATGGAGATGGAGAGCAGACACGAGATTTTGTTTATGTTGCGGATTTGTGCAGATCTGTGCTATTGGCGCTGGATTGTGATGAAGTTGGCGAAGTGTACCAAATTGCTACAGGAATTGAAACTAGTATTAATAGATTGGTTGAAATGGTTCAGGATGTGTCTGGAAGTGACACTAGTATTTATAAAGCTCCGACTAGACATGGAGACGTGCGAAAGAATTATTCTATGATTGTAAAGGCGCGCGATATGTTAGGTTGGGACCCAGAAGTAAATTTGGACTTGGGTCTACGTAAAACATACGAATGGTTTGTCAATTATACATAGGGGTTAGATTTGATTAGTGGAGTTCGCATTCTAGGGTTGGTTTTTGGGGCTTTTGTCCTGATTTATTCTTTTGCTATGCGAAGATCGGGTAAGCTTAGAAGAGGAGAGCTTTTCTTAGCTCAATTTCTGTTTGTTTCAGTATGGATCATTGCCATTTATCCACCCATAGTTGATGTTTTAGCATCAATATTTCAAGTTGAAGGGCGCTTGTTTTCTATCGCTATTTTATCTAGCTTTGTTTCTTTTCTTTTGATCATACATCTCATTATCAGATTATCCACCATGCGCAGGGCTTTTGGTGATTTGGTGCAAGCATTAGCTCTGACCTCATATGGCAAGGACAATGTTTATGAGTCAGACTTGGCCAATATTGCTGTTGTTATTCCTGCATACAATGAGGAAGGTGTTATTGCTGAGGTCCTTGATAGGATTCCTGAACAGGTGCTAGGCATGAATATTAGATCTATAGTTGTTATTGATGGTGCTTCCGATCGCACTGGTGACGTAGTACAGAGCCAAGGTGGATTAGCAGTGTTCCATGTAGTAAATCGTGGACAAGGAGATGCCTTGCGAACTGGTTTTGAAATAGCTTGTAGAGAAGGTGCGGAAATTGTAGTCACTATGGACGCAGATGGACAGCATCGTCCTGAGGAAATTGAGTGTCTGATAACACCAATTCTTGAAGGGCAAGCAGACTATGTTATGGGTTCACGTTTCTTAGGTCATTACTCTGATCGTAATAGTACTAGGCATGCTGGAATAGTATTGTATTCCTCCATATTATCATTTTTTTCTAGAACTAAAATTACGGATTGTACCAACGGTTTTAGGGCTATACGAGCTTCGTCTCTTACCAGACTAGAGTTGCGCGAGCCTCAATTCAGTGCCCCCGAATTGATTTTGGAGGCAGTTAATAAAGGATTGTCCATTAAGGAAGTGCCGGTTTCAATCATGTCTAGACAATTGGGTTCTAGCAAAAAACCTAGGGGGATAGTATATCCACTCAAATTTGGTTTGGCTATATTAAAAGCTTGGTTGAGATCGTAGATATTGTTATTGATTTCTGTCCCAAGTGAATTCTAGTATTTTCATATAGTGAAGGTTGGGAAATTGAGCAAACGAATTGCCTGTGTTACGCTTGATATAGAGTCAGATTTGTTGGACAAAAGTGGTCGTATACGCATGTTTGATAGTACTGATTTGATGAGGCAATATTCTAGAATTGTTCAAAAACATAACATCAAAGTTACTGGATTTTTAGTCACATCTCTCATTGAAAAATATAGTACTGAAATTAAACTTTTGTCACAAACCATTCCAATTGAGTTTGGTGTCCATTCGCACAGTCATGAAAGAAGGATGCAATATTTTGCTGACGAAGTTTCTAGTTCAGTTGCTGCATATGAAGACTTTTTTGGAGTTAAGCCAATAGGGTATCGTGCACCTAATGGCTTGATTGATAGCAAAGGTATTGTCTCTTTAATAGAAAATCAATTTAAATATGATGCGAGTATATTCCCTTCAATACGTCTGGACGAATATGGATACTCAAATTTACACCTGCCAAATCAACCGTTTCGTTTTGTTCATTCAGGTAATGAGATAATCGAACTGCCGGCAGCTTGTTTAGACACCCTTCGATTAGTATTTTCTATGAGCTACATCAAGTTTTTAGGTCTGGACATATATAAGACTTTAATGCGGTTTTTTCCCTTGCCAGATGTAGTAATTTTAGATTCGCATCCTTATGACTATTACATTAATCAAATTGCAGGTAATATTCACGGCTGGAAGAAATATGCTCATCTACGGAATTGTGACCAAGCATTTGAGGTATTTGAGGGTGTTATTACATTGTTACGTGAAAAAGGGTATGAATTTATGTTAATGAGTGAATTGTATAAATATGTTACCAATTTGTCCGAACTGCCAATAGTTTCTGTGGAAAAATTGCGTTAATCTAGTAGTCAATTATTCATTTGAATTGTTGATTATAAGAAAGGATTGATATAGTACAAAGAAATGATTGTTGTTGGTGATACAAATAAAAGGATAGTTGTTTATCCAATCATTGTATTGGTGATTCTTTGTGGGTTTTACTTGAGAGTGTCCAATGTATTTGATCAGGTACCATGGGATGGCGAAGACTTTATGGCTGGTCGCATACTAGAAAGTAAAGATATTGTAATCAACAATTCTTTCCCGGGAGTTAGCAAGCCTCTATGGCAATTAATGGTTGCATTTGGATATAGGGTGATGGGTTTTAGACTGTTTGTTGGTTCATTATGGGCAGTCTATTTTGGCACAGCAATTATTGCACTGATTTATAAACTCTGTCAAAGACTTTTTAATAGCGATGTTGGATTTTATGCGGCATTGTTTACTGCCTCCATGTTGACTTTTATTCACGTATCCCGTTTGCCTAGGGCGCCAATGGCAAGTCTTTTCTTTATGCTATTGGCAGTTAATTTGTATTTGAAGTTTGCTAAAAAAGGCTGGATACGTGTTCGGGAAATGGTTTTGGTTGGGGTAGCAGCGGGGTTTACCATTACCCTACACAGCATGTACTTTATTCCTTCTTACCTAATCTTAGGGTTGTGGGAGTTGTTGCGGGAGATTCGGTTGTCGTCTGATATACCAACTAAAATAATCAGAGTATTTAGGGGGGTCAGTGTATTGACGGTGGCAATGTTCATTCCAGTGTCGGTAGCTGAGATAGTAGTTAGAGTAAGTCGCATGTACGGAATAACAGCCGCATCATGGATAGGTGGAGCATTCCTACAGATGTTTGATCCTTTTCCGCCTGCTAAGTATATTAGTGATTATTTTTCTTACATAGAAACCTTCGTATTTACTGATGGTTTGTTGGTAGCAGTACTGTTTTTGATAAGTTTTATCGTGTCTTTGTTACAACTAAAACGTACGAGTTCGTCTAGTATTTTTCGCGCTCTCACATTGTTTTTGGTCCCACTGGTATTGTTAGAATTGTCTATACCTACCAAGGGATTAGCATTAAAAAAATATTACATAATCTTTATGGCAGGAGTGCCTGTTTTAATAGGTTATTCTATTGGTATGATTGTATCTAGATTGAGATTTAGCACTACACATATGTTTACAGGAACAGTATTAAGGAGTGTGCTTGTAGTTGTAGTATTAGGTTGGGGGTATATTAGAGCGCAACCTCGAATTGAATGGACTTCAGGAATAGATCAAACATATAATATAGCAACAAAGCTCGATTACGAATATATTTATTATGCAATGGAATTAGGAGATTTTTATTTTAGTACTGAAAACAATGCGCATTTGTTCACTTCTGAAGTTTCAAAAACACTTCTTCCTACAGGTAAAAATATCATTATCAGTACTGTAACAGGCAGTTGTGATTGTTCTATGTCTGATAAAATTTGCTCAGAAGATATAAGGAATTTTAGACATGTTGACAAAGATAAACTCAAAGTTATAGATTTGGTACAGGGATATGGACCACGTCTTCAAGGCCCTATCAGACCATACAGGTGCCATGTTTTGTATAGATATTAAATGCTCTATTTGTTTAATGTAGTGAAACAGTCTGTTAACATTAATAATTTGTTGCATCGCCATACTAAAAGATATTGTAAAATTTATCAATGACTTTACTTTCAATACAACTGTCAAAATTGGTTCTTGCGGGAGTAGCTAGAGCTCAAAAAGAAGGAGCGCTTCCATCTTTTGAATTGCCGGAACTCATTCATCTGACTCGTCCAAATAGACGGGAATGGGGTGATTATTCATCTGCGCTGCCATTGCAACTAGCAAAACAGATTGACCATTCTCCTATTGTTGTCGCTAATCACATTCAAGATTATTTGCCCAAAAGTCCAATTATTGAACATTCGACCGTATCGGAACCTGGTTTTCTAAATGTGACTTTGTCGTCAGACTGGTTGTGCTCACAGGTTGCTAGAGTTATTAGTGAAGGGACTAGTTTTATGAATTTAGATTTGTACTCTAATCAAAGTGCTCAAGTAGAATTTGTAAGTGCAAATCCTACAGGCCCATTAACAGTTGGACATGGGCGAGGTGGTGTACTTGGTGATACACTGTCGAACTTGCTGAGTGCGGTAGGTTACAAAGTCACTAGAGAATTTTATTACAACAATGCTGGACAACAGATGAAAAAATTAGGTGAATCATTGAGGATTAGATACTTGCAATCTCTTGGTATCTCTGTGCAGTTGTCGGAAGATCATTACCAGGGTGAATATCTGATTTCCTTAGCCGCACAGATTGTAGAGTCTCATTCTGATAGTTTGTCAGAAGAAAGCTGGGAAACTTTCAAGGATATTGCTGAAACGGACATTGCTGCTAAACAACACAGCACCTTGAATAGACTTAATATTGTTATGGATGTGCTATACAATGAGCAATCACTCTATGAAGATGGTTCACTAGATAAAGTGGTTGCAAAACTTAGACAGAAAAAGTTAGCTTATGATAAAGATGGTGCCGTGTGGTTTGCTGTAAAAGAGTTAGGTGGATCAGATGATAGAGTCATAGTGAAATCAACTGGAGAGCCAACATATAGGTTGCCTGACATCGCATATCATTGCAATAAAATGGAACGAAAATTTGATTTGGTTATAGATGTTTTGGGGGCAGATCATAAGGATTCGTTTCCTGATGTAATATTAGGTGTCAAAGCGATGGGTTATGAGGCTGATAGGATAAAAATGCTCATGCATCAGTTTGTAAATATTAAGGGTCAACGTATGAGCAAAAGATCTGGAAAATTTATCAGCTTGGATGACCTGATCGATGAAGTTGGTGCTGATGTGGTGCGGTTTTTTATGCTTATGCGTGCATCTGAAAGTCATCTGGAATTTGACATTGATTTGGCTCGTGATCAATCAGACAAGAATCCGGTATATTACGTACAGTATGCGCATGCTCGCATTTGCAGTATTTTGGAAAAGGCGTCTATAGCTGGCTACTCATTGAAGGATACTAAAGTGGATAGTCTAGTACATCCTTCAGAACGATTGCTAATGCGTAATTTGCTAGAATTATCGGATACGATAGATCGTGCTGTAAGTGAAATGGCGCCACATTATTTGACCACATATGTGAGAGATCTTGCAAGTAGTTTCCATACTTTTTATGGTGATTGTAGAGTTTTAGATGATGATGATGTATCACTTACTCTTGCACGTTTAAATCTTATTAGAGCAGTTAGAATAGGATTGTCACACGCTTTAGGTTTGTTGGGTGTCAGTGCTCCCGAATCCATGTAGATATTCTTTGGGTTTATGCGCACATTGATTATGATAGTAAAAGATTAATAGATATTAGGAGAAAAATTATGAGCATTAGACCGGACCATTGGATAACAAAGATGGCAAGTGAACATGGGATGATTGATCCTTTCGAATCTAATCAAGTCCGTGATGGAGTGATATCTTATGGGGTTTCATCTTATGGTTACGATATTCGAGTCGCAGATGAATTCAAGATATTTACCAATGTACATTCTGCTATTGTAGATCCCAAAAGTTTTGATCCGCGTTCGATGGTAGATTTTACGGGTGAAGTATGTGTTATTCCACCGAACTCTTTTGCTCTTGCCCGAACTGTGGAATATTTTCGTATCCCGCGCAGTGTTTTGACTATATGTGTTGGTAAAAGTACTTATGCGCGTTGCGGCATAATAGTGAATGTCACGCCATTTGAACCTGAATGGCAAGGTTATGTAACACTAGAGATTTCCAATACAACCCCTTTGCCAGCGAAAATTTATGCTAATGAGGGTATCGCTCAAGTTTTGTTCTTCGAGGCTGACAGTGAATGTGATGTATCTTATGCTGACAAAAAAGGCAAGTATCAAAAACAGGAATCAATTGTACTTCCTAAACTCTAGCTGAGTATATCTATTTCCATGACCATACTGGTAGCATACCAAATTCAAGTATCCTAGGTTCAAAGTTGCTTTCAGCTTGAGCAACAATTATTGCAGGGCCTTGCTCAGTATATGCTGAAAGTGCCAAATACTGACTGTCAGGAGACCAAATAGTGAAAGTGCGTTGATATTGGTCTATATATGGCAACAGTGCAGCAAACAGTTCTGAAGGTGCAAAAGAAAAAAGGTTGTTGCTTGTCCCGTCAATGATAGATAGTATATGTAATTCTAAGTAGGAGAATTGTTTGATCTCCCCATCAATTTCCTCCTGTGCTACTATTGACTTAAAGTAAGCGATCTTTTCGCCGTCGGGCGACCAAAAAAATCCTATTATATTGTCACCTATATTTGCTAAAGTTTGTGGATTTGATCCCTGTGTTTCCATTACACTTAATGTGCCTGATATCCATGAATTATTAGAATTATCGCTATCAATGTAAGCTACATGCTTTCCGGTTGGAGAATACTCAAACGCTACTTGTCCTTTGACTGCTGCCAGAGATTTACTTCTGTTGTCCAGTCGGTTTAATGTTATTAGGGTGCTGTCTTCACTTTCTGTTGTACCAACGTACATTATTTCATCGCCGTTTGGTGAGAATGCCGGGGCTTGGAAAGAGGCAGGTTTTATGGATAGGGACTCTTCTACGATTGTTTCTCCAAGATACAGATAAGAAAGTCGAGAGTCGTAATCAGAACCGTTGCTATGGATTAACAGACGCTTGCTTGACGGTGCCCATGCCCAGAACAGTGGCTGACCCGAATCTAATATTGTTGATTCCTGTCCATCAAGTAAAGATAGACGAAGTATCCCACTATTGCCATCGGTTTGTGTAGATAGGAAAGCCAGAGATTTGCTGTTAGGGGCCCAATATAAGAAAATTGGAATCATGCGATCACTGGCAAAGACTTCCTTGGTGTTTGTTCCGTTGGCATCACTAACGTAGAGATGTGCTTCCATGGTTTGTGTATTGGCACCAGTATAACTTACATAGGCAATCTGATTGCCATTAGGTGCCCAGGTTACGTGTGTATAGTATAAAACTTGTTCGTCACTTATCGTTGCATCGGTAGTAAGTTGCACTACATTTTTACCGGCTTGATCCATTGTGTATATGTTCCCATCTATACCTACGTACGCTATAAGACCAGATTTGCGTTCGATAGATTTTAATAATGGGCTTTGAGGTATCCGGAGCTTATTGTCTTCCTGGTTGTTCAACATTGCACATGCTGTCATGCTACAACATAAAAGTATTACCAACAGCATATATATTATGCTACTTAGCTTATGCATGTCGTGTATTGTATTGTTTGTCTTTTCTGTATCCATGCAGGTATGCACCGGTTTACTTAAGTACCTAATTAGTGTCCAAAATGTTGGAAGTTCCAAGTCATTAATCTGATGACTATTCTAACCCATCATGCCAGATTGTGTAGAAGATGGTTTAATTGGATTGACATAGTATTCTTGTTGGTGTTGTATATATATAAATATGCCTACTCCTTTTTATCATATCGCAATTGCTGAAGAAATTCTTGAAGACAGTAGACTCAATACACCTATTCAAGACCTACTGGCTGATTTCTTTTCGGCTTTTCTATTTGGCAATGTAGCTCCTGATGTTCAAGCAGTAGCGAGCTACACTCGTGAAGATACCCACTTTTTCTCTATTGACAATGTTGAAAAAAATATTGCTTATAAGGTGCTGTTGTCAAAACATAAAGAGCTGTCGAATGTTCGACGATTGTCACCAGTTCGAAGCGCTTTTGTGGCAGGTTACCTCACTCATTTACTTCTAGATCAGGCCTGGATAGTAGAAGTATTTAAGCCCGTGTTTGGTAAGGGTGTCGATTGGGGCGAGTTTAGAGAGCGTTTGTTCTTGCACAATGTTTTGCGTACTTTTTTGGACCAGCGAGATTATGATCGTTTACCATCTGACATTGATCAGAAATTTACACTAAATCTATCTACTACTCAGTGGGTTCCATTTGTAGATAATAAAGATCTTTACCGATGGTACAAGTTTTTGTTGGAGCAACTGACAGATGGATTATCGTCTAGGACTATAGAAGTGTTTGCTGCTCGTATGGGAGTAGAACCTAAGGATTTTGAAGAAATTTTGCTAGATGACGCTTTGATGGAGAAGAAGATTTTCTCTAGAATGTCTCGAATTAGTCTCGATGAATTTAGACAAAGAGCATTAGACAATATCATTGTAATGTTAAATGATTACTTCTCGCTAGAATTGGGGAGGGTATAATAAGCATGTTCATAGCTGATTTAGGTTATTAAATATTACTAACACGTATGCGATATTTTATTACTGGCGCTCGAGGACAGTTGGGGGCAACTTTAGTGGACATGCTTCCGGAAAACTCGGTATTTGCAACAAATTTGCCTGAGTATGATGTTGGTGACATAGAGGCTATGCGTAATGTGTTTGATAGTTGGTCGGTAGATGTGGTTATACACTGTGCAGCTTATACTAATGTAGAAGGATGTGCTCTCAATCCGGAAATTGCAAACTTGGTCAATGCTATAGGCACTAAAAACATAGCTCATCTTTGTGCTGAATATGGAGCTGCCATGGTATTACTTAGCACCAATGAGGTTTTTGATGGCAGTAAGTTGTATTCATATACAGAGCAGGATTTACCAGGAGCAATCAATCCTTATGGTGAATCTAAGCTTGCAGCCGAAAGATATATGCTTGATATATTGGAAAGATATTATATTGTTCGGACATCATGGATGTATGCTGCCGGTGGAGCAAATTTTGTGCATACTATTCTTAATCTAGCAAATCAAGGGCAAGATATTGCTGTCGTCACTGATGAGTTAGGGGCACCTACATATGCTCAAGATTTAGCTTTAGCAATCATTGAACTTGTGGACAGGGCCCCATATGGAATATATCATTTGGTTAACTCTGGCAATGTTTCTCGTTATGGATTTGCGCGACAAGTACTTAATTTGACGGGATATAGTTCATTGGCGATAAAACCAATCCTACTTGAGGAATATGAGCGAGAATCTTGTCCTCCTAGAAATGGTGTTTTATCTAATTGGGCCGCATCTAGCTATGGAATCACTTTGCGTCCATGGCAGACTGCACTAGGTGAATTTTTAACCAATAATTTTTAACAATGTTGAATAATACTACACTAGTTATAGACCTAGAGGTGTAAATGTTATCTGTGGTCATACCCAATTGGAATGGGGCTAGTCATTTGCCTACATGCCTAAATGCACTGAACAATCAAACTATACGTGATTTTGAAGTTATTGTTGTAGACAATGCTAGTAGCGATGAGTCATGTGAGTTGATCGAAAGAAAATATGCTACAGTACGTGTTATAAGATTGACTAGCAATGCAGGGTTTACCGGGGCCTGCAATGTAGGAATTCGTGCTGCACATGGAAATATTATTGCGCTATTAAATAATGATACCGAAGCTGCAGATAATTGGTTACAGGAATTAGCATCTGCTTTTGATAGATATCAAGATGCTGGTATATTAGCCTCTAGATTGATGCTGTTTGATAAACGTGACGTGTTTCATGCTGCGGGTGATTTGTTTAGATCTGATGGTACATCTGCTAATAGAGGTGTGTGGCAGAAGGATGTTGGTCAGTATAGGGAAGGTTACGTATTCTCTGCTTGTGGGGGTGCTGCAGGATATCGTCGCGAAATGTTGCAGCAGGTGGGACTCTTAGATGAAAGCTTCTTTTTTTCTCTGGAGGATGTTGATCTTGGTTGGAGATCACAATTGCAGGGCTGGAAAACTGTGTATGTGCCAAGTGCAGTTGTGTATCATCAACTATCGGCTACTGGTGGCGGTACGACTGCGAGCTATCATGATGGTCGTAATAGTATTTACGTTCTAATCAAGGATGTGCCCAATAGTGTCTGGCGTGTGTATTGGAGGTCGATTTTATGGCGTCAGATAGCATTAGCTTGGCAAGCATTATGTTCATGGCGCGGAAAAGATGCTAGAGCACGTCTCAGGGGTCAATTGGCAGGCATCTGTGCTATACCTGCACTTCTCTCAAGAAGGCGAAAGATACAATCTACTTGTAAGGTATCTTCTGAATATATAGAAAGCATTTTAACTATGGTGTGAAGTTAGAATTATTGTGACTTATTTATCGATAATTATTCCTGCTCATAATGAGGCAAAACGTTTGCCAGCGACTCTTGATTCAATAAATGATTACATGTCTGGACAGACATACAAGTTTGAAATTATTATAGTTGAGAATGGCAGCGAGGATAATACTGCCGAGGTTGTAGAAGCTTATTCTTTAGACAATGACCACATAAATTTGATTAAAGTAGCGGAACGTGGCAAAGGCATTGCTGTTCGAACTGGAATGTTGGCTGCTAATGGAGAGTATCGTTTCATGTGTGATGCTGATCTGTCAATGCCTATTGAGCAAATTGATAGGTTTCTGCCCCCGGAAGCATCGAATTATGATATTGCTATGGGGTCGCGCGAGGTATCAGGTTCGATTCGGTTTCATGAACCTGCTTTTACGCATGTGCGAGGTCGTATTTTTAGTAACTTAGTTAAACTGATGGTATTGCCTGGATTTGAAGATACCCAATGTGGTTTCAAATGTTTCCATGCAGATGCAGCTATAGATTTATTCACTAGTCAGATCTTGGATGGAATGAGTTTTGATGTCGAAGTGTTGTATATAGCTCGAAAGCGCGGATATAAAATTATAGAAGTTCCTGTGGATTGGTATTTTCACAAAGAAACTAGAGTTAGAATGTTTGAGGACTCTCTACGCATGTTGGTCGATATTTTGGTTTTACGCAAAAACTGGAAAAGTGGAAGGTATGAACGTAAAATTTAGACAAGGCAATTTGCCAAAACGACCACACTTAAGACTGGAAAATCGATGCTGGAATTCTGGATATAAAATTGTCGCTGGCATAGATGAGGTGGGTCGTGGAGCTTGGGCAGGCCCTGTGGTTGCAGCTGCAGTAGTTTTTCCTATTAGACCTCGGTTTCTAAACAGGAAACTTAAAGATGTTAGGGATTCAAAATGTTTGTCTCCTAGCATCAGGTATAAGATGTCAAGATTAATTCTTGATATAGCTTTATTCTCTGGTTTGGGGATTTCGAATCCAGAAGAAGTTGATGAGCATGGGATAGTCAATGCAACTCGTATAGCTATGTTTCGGGCTGTTACTGCACTAAGTTCGCAGCCAGACCAATTGTTGATTGATGCTGTTGATTTGAATAATGAGCTTGATATTCCCCAAAAAGCAATGAATTTTGGCGATTCTATTTCATTGTCAATTGCTGCAGCATCGATTCTGGCAAAAGTTCACCGAGATCGAATGATGGTTGCGCTCGCAAGAGAATATCCAGGTTATGGTTTTGAGCGTCATAAAGGCTATGGTACTAATATGCATCATGATATGTTAACCCAATTAAGGCCAACGCCAGTACATCGACACACATTTAAGCCCATTGCTTCTTTGTTAGAAGTATAAGATGCCTATCTTGGTCAAACAATTATGAGAATAGCAATGGTGCATGATTGGTTGAACCAGATGGGAGGAGCAGAAGATGTGCTAAATGTCCTGAATGACATTTTCCCTTCGACACCAATTTACACAAGCATTTATGCACCGAAACAAGTTGGCCCAGAGTTTCTTGAAATGGATATCCATGTCTCGTGGGCTAATAAATTACCCAAAATTCATGTCAAACATCAACTTTATCTATTTGTATACCCGTTTGTGTTCAATCAGTTTGATTTTTCTGGTTACGATTTAGTGTTGTCAAACAAAAGTGGTTTTTGTCATGGTGTAAGAGCTTCTGCAGATACAACACATATCTGTTATTGTCTTACTCCGACTAGGTATATATGGGACCTTGAGTCTTATCTAGAGCAAGAGAAATTTCATCCGTTGATGCCACTGCTCTTAAAACCGTTTGTTAAGTTGATGCAGAAGTGGGACAGAAAAGCAGCGGATGGAGTGGATTATTTCATAGCCATATCAACTGAAGTTCAAAAGCGCATATCGCGTATTTATGAGCGCAAATCAGTGATCATCTATCCTCCAGTAGATACCAATCGTTTTGTGCTTTCCGAGGGACAAGGATCGTATTTTCTCGTGGTATCACGATTGATACCATATAAACGTATCGATCTAGCAATAGAGGCATGTACTAAATTAGGAGTGCCACTAAAAATTGCTGGAGAAGGACGTGATCGGGATCGTTTGCAGACTCTAGCCGGTGACAATGTTGAATTTCTAGGACGTGTCTCGGATGCAGACTTGCCTGACTTGATGTCGGGTTGTAAAGCCCTGCTATTTCCAGGTTTAGAAGATTTTGGTATAACACCTTTGCAAGCTATGGCTTCTGGTAGACCAGTGATTGCTTTTGCGGGAGGTGGTGCTCTAGATTATGTTCGAGAGGGAGAAACAGGTAATTTGATTTCACATCAAACAGTTGATGCATTCATGGACGGAATAGAGCGTTTTGGGAACTGCAAGTTTAATTATTCGTCAATTAGACAATTTGCCCTTAAGTTCGATCAGTCGGTTTTCGAACAGAAGATTAGGGAGTTTGTTGCGACAACTATGAATTAAAAGATGTAATTGTGACCAAATATTTTGGTTTGACACGTGTTGTTTGGAGCTATTAATACATTGTATGAAAGTTTCATACAATATTGGAATATAGTAATATATGAGCGATAATTGTAATAGGTATTGCTTTGAATCTAGCAGATATATATGTTTTAGGTAAATTACATGAGATTGGGTGAATTTGTAACCATAATTAGACGATGGTGGATTTTGTTGGTGGTTCCAACTATGATGATAACCATTGTTGGTTTAATTTTCTATGAGGCACCATCTGACAGATATGTGACTACTGTACACCTTTCTGCTGCGCTTACTCCGGATGAAAATATGGCCACTAACATTACCCAATTTGATACGACTTACTACTCATGGCTGAGCTCAGAATATTTGGTGAGTGGTCTCTCCGATTGGTCTGTTACTGGAGCGTTTGCGACTGCAGTAAGTAAACAGCTTGAAAGTGATAATACGTATATATCAGCTAGCAGAATACAGAATTCTCTCAGTAGTGATTATGTGCGCAGTGAGGTTGTGATTTATGTGAATTCCATAGATCCCGATCATACTTCAAAAATTGCAAACGCTGCAATTAAAGTTATGCAAGAAAAAAATAAAAATGTTTTTCCACAGTTGGGTGGACGTAATGCTACTGTAGTACCATTGGATGAGCCAATAGTCACACTAGCTTCTCCTGGAATTACCCAGTATTTGGAAATCTTTGTACGCATTACTACTGGTATTGTTCTAGGCTTGTTGCTAGTATTGTGCGGACATTTTTTTGATCCATATATTCGTAATAGATCAGATGTTGAGATGTTGGGCATTCAAGTAATCATGGAGAACACACATCAGTGAGTATATCCATGCGCCTGTGGTACAATGAATGCCTGCGAGTGATTTATTCCGTAAGCTTCATGGTATTTTTGACTATATTGCATATTTATGTTCAAGCTTATAAAGGCTGATTATAATGGCACTTGTTGAATACTTTTTTATTTTTAAAAGGCGTATATGGGTGTTAATCATTTCGGTATTGCTTACTGCAGGCTCTGCATTGTTTTTCAGTTTAATAATGACTCCTGTATATCAATCAAGCGTAAATGTATTAGTTCAGCCTGCTAGGACTGATTTTGGGCTTACACAGAGTGCGAAATTGTTGCTTGATTCGTATGTTGCATTCTTGGACACTGATACTAGTGCATCGCAAGTGATTGAAACGCTGCAATTAGATACTCTTCCAGAAACATTGCGTAGGGACGTATATATAGCTGCTGAACCACAGCGTTTCCTTATTAGAATTGAAGTAGAAAACGAGAATGGACAGTTGGCAAATGATATAGCACTTTCTTGGGCTGAACTTTTGGTGCAGTGGCGTAACGACGAAAATCAAAAACAGCGTCGTGAGGATCGTGTGACAGCAATAATACTGGATAGTCCTCGCTATATTTTGGAACGTCCACGTAGAATTATCAATGCTTCCGCTGGAATGATTCTAGGATTTGTTGTTGGCGCAATTGTTGTGCTTGTCATGGAAAATTTGGAATCAGGTATTATCAGATCACGCAATGATATTGAAAGTTTTCTACCTGTATCAGTGATTGGATCTATACCTAATGACAGTAGACATGTTAGACATAACGGGAAGTGACTTATGAATAAGAAACTTATTACACTCTCTGGTACGGCTACAAGTACTTCTGAAGCTTATCGTGCACTACGTACCAACATTATGTTTTCTGATGGAGATGCAAGACAACGTGTTTTGTTGATTGCTTCTTCTTCACCAGAGCAAGATGGTGAAGGTAAATCGAAGGTAGCGGCAAACTTGGCTGTTACTTTAGCTCAAAGTGGTCGTGATACGTTGCTCGTTGATTGTGATTTGCGTCATCCTATGCAACATGAAATTTGGGGTATATCAAACGAACATGGAATTAGCAATGTATTGATGGCAGGTGATGAACTGAGTGCTAACGATGTTGGAGTAGACCATCTTTCAGTTGTTGCTGCAGGCCCCAGACCTGACAATCCAGCAGATTTGTTGGGCTCAACTGCTATGGAAAACTTGGTGGCGGGTTTTAGGCAAAAGGCAGAATTTGTTTTGCTTGACTCTGCACCTGTTTTGCCGGTTACAGATGCGGCATTGTTGTCAATATATACTGACGGGGTTTTGCTAGTATTAAGTGCAGGTGTCAGTCGGCGAGCACATGCGGAACGTGCTTGTGAGATGCTTGACCAAGTAGGTGCACGAATAGTTGGTGCGGTATTGAACAATGCACCAGTAGACTCAAGTATGAAATCATATTTATGAAAGGACTGATCCTCTCTGGAGGCAAAGGTACTCGCCTTTATCCGCTAACTTATACACGCGCAAAGCAACTTATTCCTGTAGCCAACGAACCGGTTCTTTTTCGTGTTATTAGAGCTATCAGAGATGCAGGTATTACAGAAATTGGTGTGGTGACTGGTGACACAGGGACTGAGATTGAAGCTGCAGTAGGAGATGGGGGTTTATGGGGTGTTAATGTTACTTTTATACCTCAAGACAATCCTGCCGGTTTGGCACATGCGGTAAAAATCTCAGAAGATTTTATTGGTAAAGATCGGTTTGTCATGTTTTTAGGTGATAATGTTATCCAAGGTGGTATTAGTACTCTTATTGAACAGTTTGCTCATTCACAATGGGATAGTCAGATAGTACTTACACAGGTTCCGGACCCTCAGCATTTTGGAGTGGCTGAGCTTGATGATGATGGGGACATAAAAAGGCTTATTGAAAAGCCTGAAAATCCTCCATCTAACTTGGCCTTGGTAGGTATTTATATGTTCGATTCCAGCATTTTTGAAGCGGTTAAAAATATCAAGCCATCTAATAGAGGCGAATTGGAAATTACTGATGCAATTCAATGGTTGTTGACTAATGGTCATACAGTTCATCCGTATATACATACTGGGTGGTGGATTGATACTGGTAAGCCCTTAGATATGCTAAGTGCTAATGATCATGTACTAGATGAGATGGTGCACGAAGTATCGGAAGTTTCAGATGTAGATTCTGCATCCGAAGTTGGTCGACGAGTGACCCTGCAACCTGGCGCACGAATAATTAACAGCACTATTCGCGGCCCTAGCATAATTGGAGATAATACTGTTATAGAGAATGCTTATGTTGGTCCCTATACTTCTATCTACCATGATTGTGTGCTCAAAAATTGCGAAATTGAGCATTCAATTATGTTGGAAAAGTCACAGATTTCAGGTATCTCCATGCGAGTAGTAGATAGTATGATAGGTAGAAATGCTATAGTAGGACACACCACTAGGCTACCAAAGGCCATTAAGATGAATTTAGGTGATTACAGCAACTTCTGGATGCCGTGAAAAATATACTAGTGACTGGCGGGGCAGGCTTCATAGGCTCCAATTTTGTGCATTACATTCTGGACAAATATTCGTCCTATAATCTATTTGTATTTGACAAACTTACCTATGCAGGTAACTTAGATAACCTAAGCGAGGTGCAGGATAATCCGCGTTATGTTTTTGTGAATGGTGATATTGCTGACCGTGAAACAGTTAATGAGGTTGTTATTACCCACCAGATTGATACCATTGTAAACTTCGCTGCAGAGAGTCATGTGGATAGATCAATATTGTCGCCTGATGCATTTATCCAGACAGATATAGTAGGAACTCATGTTTTGCTTGATGCAGCTCGGGATCATAAATTGGAACGTTTGCATCAAGTTAGTACCGATGAGGTGTACGGAAGTATTGTAGAAGGTAGATTTAAAGAAGGAGATGTGTTTGAGCCCAACAGTCCTTATGCTGCTAGCAAAGCTGGTGCTGAATTACTTGTACGTGCTTATCATGAGACGTATGGTCTCAATACTGTGGTGACTCGAGGTAGCAATACATTTGGTCCATATCAATATCCTGAAAAAATTGCACCATTGTTTATTACTAATGCGATTGATAACGAATCGTTACCACTCTATGGCGATGGATTGCAGGTGCGTGACTGGCTTTATGTCACAGACCACTGTTCTGGGATTGATGTGGCATTGCATCAGGGTGCACCTGGTGGTGTATATAACTTGGGCGGAGGTAACGAACGAACAAATATCGAAGTGACGGAATTAATCCTAAAATATGTGGATAAGTCCCGTGACCTTATTGTATCAGTTGAGGATCGTCCAGGACATGATCAAAGATATGCACTTGACTCAAGTCTGTTGATGTCATTAGGTTGGAGTCCATCTAAAACATTTGAAGAAGCTTTGGAATCTACTGTTAAATGGTATCAGGATAATGAAAGGTGGTGGAGACCTATTAAGGATGGAGAATTCAAGGAATATTACCTGAAGCAATATGGTAATCGCTTGCAATCACGTCTATAGCTATGAAAACATATAAAAATCCTGACTCTTTTGGTTCAAGGAGTGAGATAAAAACCAAGACAGGTAGTGCAAACTTGTATAGACTTGATGCGCTTGAAAAGCAAGGAATCTGCAATATATCTGAATTGCCATATTCTATAAGGGTTTTGCTCGAGGCCCTTTTACGCACAGAAGATGGTTTCTCTGTGACTGCTAATGATGTGCAATCACTTGCAAGATGGGGTAATGATGCCGGTGAATTGTCAGAGATTCCGTTCAAGCCAGGCAGGGTAGTTATGCAGGATTTTACTGCAGTGCCAAGTGTAGTGGATTTGGCAGCTTTGAGGTCCGCACTCGATCGTCATGGAATTGATCCCAATAAAATCAATCCTATGGTTCCTGTCGATATAGTTATTGATCATTCAGTTCAGGTGGATTATTTTGGTAATGGCTTAGCGTTGACACGTAATGCTGAGATGGAATTTAAGCGTAATGGTGAACGTTATGCATGTTTGGCCTGGGCTAGCAATGCATTTGATAATTTACGTGTGGTACCGCCAGCTACTGGGATAATCCATCAAGTGAATTTGGAGTATTTGGCCAGTGTTGTAGTAGCATCTGAGGTAGATAATGAGTTGGTTATATATCCAGATAGTTTAGTTGGTACCGATTCGCATACGACCATGATTAATGGACTTGGTGTGCTTGGATGGGGTGTAGGCGGTATTGAAGCTGAGGCAGTTATGCTTGGTCAGCCGATTTATATGATTGCACCGGAGGTGGTTGGGTATAAGTTAAATGGGGTGTTACCCGAAGGTTCTACTGCTACTGATCTAGCTTTGACAATTGTAGAGCAATTGCGTGCAGAGGGTGTTGTTGGAAAATTTGTGGAATTTTTTGGTCCAGGACTTGATAGCATGAGCTTGCCGGATAGGGCAACTATAGCAAATATGGCTCCTGAATATGGGGCAACAATGGGATATTTTCCAGTAGATGCTGAGACTCTCGATTTTTTGACCCGCACAGGGCGTGATGCCGATTTGGTAGAGCGTTATTGCAAGGAGCAGAATCTTTTTCGTACTGATGATGCTCCGGATCCACAATTTAGCACCTTGTTAGAATTGGATATAAGCACTGTACAGCCAAGTATGGCTGGTCCGAAACGTCCGCAAGACCGCATTTTACTTAAGGATATGAAGTCCAAATTTAGACATTCGTTGTATTCTTCGGTGGATACGGGTGGATTTGGTCTAGATGATGACGACATCAGCAAACCAACGGTTGCAAGGGATATTGACATAGACCACGGATCTGTAGTGATTGCTGCAATTACCTCTTGTACAAATACTTCTAATCCAAGTGTTATGTTGGGTGCTGGGATATTGGCCAAAAAGGCAGTTGAAAAGGGATTGTCAGTAAAGGAGCATGTGAAAACTACTCTTGCTCCCGGATCGCGTGTAGTCACTGAATATTTAAATGTGGCTGGATTAACAGGATATTTAGAGCAGCTTGGCTTTCATACCGTTGGATATGGTTGCACTACATGTATAGGTAATAGTGGTCCACTCGATCCGGCTATTAGTCAGGTCATTGATGGTAGCGAATTGGTGGCTGCTTCTGTTCTTTCTGGGAATAGAAATTTTGAAGGTCGAATACATTCACATGTAAAAGCTAATTATCTGGCTTCTCCACCTCTTGTTGTTGCTTATGCGTTGGCAGGTACAGTCGATGTTGATTTGTATTCTGAGCCCTTGGGTGTTGGGCATGATGATCAACCAGTGTTTCTACGCGACATATGGCCTACTCAGTTTGAGATAGCAAATGCTATTAGTAGCTCAGTAAAGACTGAGCATTATTTGGAGAAATACAGCAATGTATTCGATGGGAATGATGCCTGGAATCAGATTGCAGGTTCAGCAGATCATTTATATCAATGGGATGCTGACTCAAACTATATTAAGGAGCCTCCATTTTTCGAAAGTGTTTCATCTTCTGTTCCCGAAATATATCCGATTAGCGGCGCGCGTGTATTAGCATTGCTAGGGGACACAATAACTACTGACCATATATCTCCTGCTGGTAAGTTTTCTGAAGAATCTCCTGCAGGACAGTATCTTATGGAACATGGAGTGGTACCAGAGGATTTCAACAGTTATGGTGCGCGTCGAGGGAATGATAGAGTGATGACTCGTGGCACATTTGCCAATATACGTCTCAAGAACGAATTGGTACCTGGTACTGAAGGTGGATTCACAGTATGCTTTGATGACAAAGGTGGGGCATCTAATCCAATGACAATTTTCGATGCTGCAGAACTGTACAAAACCAAAGCGATTCCATTAGTGGTTATAGCTGGTAAAGAATATGGTACAGGATCATCCAGAGATTGGGCTGCTAAAGGCACCCAGCTACTAGGGGTGCGTGCCGTGATTGCCAATAGTTTTGAGCGAATACATCGTAGCAACTTGGTGGGCATGGGTGTAATTCCATTGCAATTTGCCGAAGGTGATACATGGCGTTCATTGGGTCTTACTGGTAATGAAACTTATGACATAGATTTGTCTAATGATTTGCAGCCTTTGCAGGAAGTTGTTGTTAGGTCAGTCAGACCTGATGCGTCAGTAGTGGAATTTGTGGTAACGGTGCGTGTAGATACTCCGGTAGAAGTGGATTATTATCGTAATGGTGGTATATTGCAGACTGTCCTGCGTAAGTTTATGTAAAAATAACAAAACTATTCATTTATTGGAACAACAGAAAAGTCCCCTGATCAGGGGACTTTTCTGTTGTCTGACTTCAGCATTGATAAGGATTTGCAAGTGATGTGATATCAAATACAAGTTATACAGATTGTGTAAGCACATAACTGTGCATTGGAGTTTATGTGTTGTTTATACTGTACAAATAAGTAGGATCAATTTAGCATAGTTGTTTCATTATCCAAATAAATCGTCTTTAGCCTGCGCTACTGTTTCTGCATCAGATTGTAACTGAAACGTCTGTTGGTTTATCTCTTCATACAATTCGGGCCCGTAGTCCCTTGTCCGAATGACTACTGGCATTGGAACAGCATGACCCATTATAAGTGCCTGTTGTTGTGTGTCTAATCGGGCAAGTACTTCACGTAGAGCACTTGCTCCACTTACTCCAGAAAATACAGCTCGGATATCTGATTCATTGTCTAACAAACATGTTACACGTGTACCGATCTGACTCATTACCTCATCATCTATACCACTTGGTCGTTGATCCACTACTAGAAGTGTTACATTGTATTTTCTTAGCTCACGAGCTATGGTTCCAAAAATAGTGTGCTGAGATATCTCGGGGTCTAGGAACTTGTGAGCTTCTTCTATGACAATCATAAGTGGATTTGGTTCATCTCCCTGGTTCCCAAATGCTTTGTTTTTTGTTGCAACATAGCGATGATGAATTCTGCGTGTTAGATAATTTGCAACAAACATATAAGCCGGCAGACTATCTCCGTATATACCAAATTCAAGCACTATACTGATACCGGAGTTAAGTTTTTGAAACAGTGTTTCAACAAGATCCTCACTGACATTTGTTTGGAGGAATCCCATTCGTCTGAAAATCTCAAATTTGCGTTGAATGGCTCCTAGAGTACCTTTTATTAAATCTCCCTGTTGCACGAATTCATCAAGCTCGGACTGGTCATTTTCATCGTTGGAAAGTAATTTGCGTAACCACTTACGTCCTAGACGTCTTCGCAAGAAATATAACGCATTTACTTGGACTTCGCTTAGTGTTAGCACACCGGCTAGCATGGCTATGTCTTCCGGCTCAATAGCATCGTAAGGAATTTGTAATGCGCCATCGTGTCTGTTGCCTCTTGCTTGCGAGGTTTCTGGATCTAGTGTAATGACATTTACACGATTTGCATCAAACAGTTGCTGTAGACCTTTATATTCTCTACCATGTTCATTTTTGATAGCCCAACCATAATCATTGTGCATATCGAAAATAAGACATGATGCTTTACCCGACTTGACTATTCCCGACAATAATGTGCGTGTTATGAAGGATTTACCAGTACCGCTTTTACCAAATACTCCAGATGAACGTTCTATGAATCTATCAAGATTGACGTTAATAGGCACCTGGTCCATTTCTATTGGATTGCCTATATAGAAATGGTCTCCATCTGCTTTTCCAAAAACTTGTTCCACGTCTTCTTCGTTTGCTTGCACAACGACTGAAAAATGAGCGGGTATAGTTTTGACTGGTTTTGGTTCCTCCGAATCGCGTTCTAGTACAAGCATGGGAGCCACGTTAGCTTTACCGTATGCTAATGTGCTGCGGTATACCTCGGCCATAATACTATCTGTTGTTTCAGGAGGATTGGATTCGACATAAGGATTAGTGTGTTCGAGTGCAACATCGGTTACTATGCAGAAAAAGCGACGTTCAGTTAAACCTTGTACTACCACGTAGCGTCCTACAGCTAGCTGTTCAATCATACTGCCTGGTAGTTCACCAGCATCTAATTTGACAACAAGGCCCTTAGATAATGAACCTCCAACTACAGTACCAATTCGTATGCCTGGAGTGCCTGAATTGCCTTGATTGTCAGGAAAAATTCTTTCAAGTTCTGATTCTGGTTTCATATGTTCACCTGTATACGACGCAATATCGAGTTGAGCTTGGAAAGGTCATCCGAAAGTAATCTAGCTAGCTCTTTTCCAGCCTGTAACAAGAAAAGTTCCCGATCTTCAATAGGTCGTGCTTTTGATGCACGTTGTAAAGCTGCTCCAATTAGCTCTTCCACAGGTGTTTCCTTGGAGTTTAGTATTAGTGCAAGATAATCTTGCACATTTGTAAAATCGATTACATCACTGAGTGAGCAGCGCTTAATATAGTCTAAGGTAACTGGCGGTTGGGGTGGCAGGCCTTGTATGATATTGTTTTCAGATGAATATCCGACTGATAGAACACTAACCTCTATGGGTATTTGCCTATTTTTGCGTTGATCTTGAATATAAGCTTCCGGTAGTTCAGGAGCGGCTATAAGCTGCCGCACAAACAAATCATCTTCTATAACAATATTATGTATTATTCCGATGATTTCGGTCAACCCTTGTTGTGCAGGAGCTTTGACGAAGTCTCCAAATAGTGGGACTTCTGGCTCTGGTAGCAAGCATCCGAATGTAAAACCTGTGGTGTCACTACGCAACATTCTACCAATTGGGATTGATGAATTTGTTTTTTCTTCAGAATTGACATCACTCATTTTCCATACCTCCGTTTAGCACTATTAGTCCATTGTTTCCCCTGTGCTTTTCTAGATACAACAGCGGAAAGTCCACTGCGGTGCAGGCTGCTACCAATCATCTCATCAAGATGCCCACGTTCTGTCCAGGATACGACAGCAAGTTCGTGTGATCGCATAAGTACATATGGAAATCCATCACCAAAACGAGCCTGCTCTACTACACCTGCGTGTGTTAGCGACAGTTGTTCAGGTTGATTAGCGACCCATTCTGGGATTTCCACTCTTAGGATTACAGGTTGCTCTCTGGTACCAGCATTAACGTAGTAAAACACTATTTTTTGACCCTTGGGTAGATACCTTTCTAGATTTTGTGGAGATGCATTTACAAAAATAGCACTTCTTTCTCCCGGCTGTAGTGTACCAAATAGCATTCGGTCGGTTAGTTGCGAGTAATCTCCTAGTGAGCGCAATACGTTGGTGTCGAACATGTCATTTTCCATATCATATAATCTGAGTAGACGTAGAACATTGGCAGCTCGTGGTCTATCTATTACTCCCGCAATACAAGCGTTTGTTGACTCTATCGCACTCAATGTTTCCAGGTATTCTCCTAAAATTTCCTCCGATTGTCTGTGTTCCGCTGTTTGTAGTCCTAGATAAAGTAGCAATCCGTTGTCTAACATTAGTAACGTAGGTGCTGTCTTGACCTCTTTTTCAGCAATCTGTGCCAATTCGCGCAATTCCGTAATGTCACGTCGCGCATTCACTAAAGAACTTGGGATTAGAACTTCATTAGGGTATAGGTCATGATTTTCGTAGAATAAACTAGGATAAGATGAACATATTGGCGCTTCGTCTAAGCCATGACGAAATATAATGCTTCCTGTGTTAATGAGATAATAAATTGCTATACCATGTCGGTCTGGATAGATTTGTGATCCATCTGCGGCCGCAATATTCGCTCGTTTTGGGTGTTTTGGACATGGAAAAACCGCATGTACTGGTTCAGAAGTAGGGATGGCTCCAGTCCAGTGCATTGACAGTGCTCTTTTTATTTTTTTCTTAAGTTCTGGGTCGTTGTTGGTAATCTTCTTTAGAGTTGCACGAGCCTTTGGGAGTCGAGCTTCTATTTCTGCAGAACGAGATGCTACGGTAGTACCCATCTTATTAACTTGTTTCGACAGTTTGTTCAGTTCTAGTCCCATTTCTATGTCGTCCTATGTATTTGGTCGCAGCTAGACTGAACCAAATTTATCTGACAATTACGCAAATGATTTCAATCTACTACTGCTAATGTTAATGCTATTGATTAATACTAGAGTGCCCAAATATACCAAGAAAAATGTACTCAAGCGATTATAGCACGCAGGGTTATGCGCGCGAATTATAGAGCTCTATTTATTGGTAAATTACAATGAGATAACAGTCCCTAGACCTACTCGTTTGGCCTCTTGTACTGCAAGTTGAGCAGCAGCTACATCTTGGACTGCAACTCCACACGATTTAAAGTAAGTGATTTGATCTTTGTCTGTACGACCTAATAGTTTATTTGATATGATCTCACCCAATTCAGCATGGATGTGATCTTTTTGTACTATATTGGCCTCAATAGGAACAATCAGGTCGCCAGCTTCTTTTAAAACGCTTTGCCGTGAGTCTACTACCACTAAGGATTTACTAATAGTTAAATGATCCACTTCTTGCATTTTTGGTGTGAATGAGCCTATTGCATTAATATGCGCACCCTTCTTTATATAATTACCATCGAAGACAGGCGTATTGGAAGTGGTAGCTGTACATATGATGTCCGCATCTTGTATAGCTTCCATGGGGGATCTGACAACACACAAATCATCGGGGATAGGCTCCCTTCCACTCATTTTAGACGCAAAAATTTCAGCGTGTTCAGTGTTTGGACTATATACCCATACTTTTTCAATTGTACGAACTGTACATACTGCCTCAATTTGAGTTTGAGCTTGAACACCGCTACCAATTATGGCTACACTTTTTGCATCATTTCGTGCTAATACATCAGTGGCTGCTCCACTAGCAGCACCGGTACGGATAGCAGTTATAGACCCACCTTCTAATAGAGCTAATGGCTTGCCTGTAGACACATCTAAGACAATGATCATAGCGTGTATAAGAGGCAATGATAGATGTTGATTATTGTCAAATACCGAAACGATTTTTATTGCCAAATCGCTATTTGTAATAGCGGGCATTAACAATACGGTTCCATTAGATTTATCAGCACTAATCTTGCTGCGCAGCGGTGCTTGTGAGTTGTCCATGCTAAAGTCCTTAAAGGCGGTTTTCATCACGTCAATAGCAATTTTCATGTGTATAGCTTGACGCACTTCAGAAGCTGTCAGGACTAGAATTTTCATGTAAGAAGCGGGGGTAGAGTTTTTGTCAGAGATTAAGTCTCTCCAAGATAAGCTTGTCGCATCATTTTGTTGTCACGCAAATTGTCAGCTGTGTCACTAAGTACAATTTCACCTGTTTGCAGAACATATCCGTAATTAGCTATTGATAGTGCCATGTTTGCATTTTGCTCTACCATGAATATAGTTGTACCTTGTTCATTGATTTCCTGTATTATGCTAAAAACCTGCTGTACGAACAATGGAGATAGACCCATAGATGGCTCATCCATTAGCAATAAACTTGGCCGAGACATTAGAGCACGTGCCATAGCGAGCATTTGCTGCTCACCTCCAGACATTGTGCCACCAAGCTGTTTAAGGCGTTCTCTTAGTCTAGGAAAAAGATCTAATACGCGTTCCATGTCTTTATCAATTTCATTGCTGTCTTTACGTAGAAAGGCACCCATCTCAAGATTTTCTAGTACTGTCATCCGCCCAAAAATACGTCGATTTTCCGGCACCATTGAAACTCCGAGTTGTACTAGTTCAGTGGTGCTAATACCCTCTATATGGTTACCGCGAAAATGTATACTTCCTCGACTAGGAGTTACCATTCCTAGAATAGTGCGTAGGGTTGTAGATTTTCCACTAGCATTTCCACCAAGCAGGCAAGTTATATCGCCTGAACGGATGCTTATATTGACTTCACGAAGTACCTGGATTGGCCCATAGTGAGTGTCAATATTTCTAAGCTCTAGAATGGGATGTTCGTCAGTTTGCATTATCTTGCTCTTCAATTCCTGTACGCCCTAAATAAGCCTCAATTACGTGTTCATCAGTTGCCACTTGTTCATAAGTGCCTTCGGCAATCTTGCCGCCATAGTCCATTGCTACTACGCGGTCAGACACATCTTTCACTACTCGCATGTCATGTTCTATGACAAGAATAGTAAACCCTCTTTCATCTCTCAACTTTCCGATTAAGTGTGCAATTTCTATAGTCTCTTTAGGGTTCATGCCGGCGGCAGGTTCGTCAAGCAGCAATAATTTTGCTTCAGTGCTCATTGCTCGGGCAATTTCAAGTCTTCGGCGATTAGCATAAGAAAGACTAGCAGCTGGTTGATCCAAGCGAAAACCCATTAATCTTGAACCAAAAAATGCTAGCTGCTCCTTTGCATTATTACGTATGCGTTCTTCTTCTTTTTGGTATGATCGAGGTCGAAGAATTGCTCCAAGTACCCCGCTTTTGCTTCTACAATGCTGACCAACCATGGCATTTTCTAGTATAGTCATGTCTGGGAAGAGGCGTACTGCTTGAAAAGTACGAGCGATGCCCAATTGAGTGATTTCATAAGGAGAAAGTCCGATCAGATCTTCTCCTTTGAACATGATCATTCCACTACTAGGTGGATAAAGACCAGTGACTAGATTGAAGAATGTAGTTTTGCCAGCACCATTAGGACCAATCAGGCTGACTATTTCACCTTCCTCTATATCAAAGCTAAACTTATTGACAGCAGTTAATCCACCGAAATCTTTTGAGAGGTTTTTACATTCAAATAATTTGTTCAAAGTAACTCACCATTTCTCTATATATGCTATGTTACTGTTACACTTGGGCCATTATTGGCTTCAGTTTCATCGTGCAGCCAGGCATCTTGGTTGAGTTCTTGGTCATCAAGCTTTCTGGTTTGTCGTACTCTGGGTATCAGACCTTCCGGACGTGATAGCATCATGAAGATTAAGACTGCACCATAAATGAGTAGACGGTATTCTGTGAATTCGCGTAGTAGTTCAGGAAGTCCTACTAGTACTAATGCTCCTACTATTATGCCTGGTAAGCTACCTATGCCTCCAACAATTAGCAAACTGAGGGCTGTAATAGAAACTAATACGTTAAAGCTGTGCGGAAAAATGGTGCCTAATTTTGCTGCAAAAACTGCTCCACTGAGACTAGCTATCATTGCTCCCAATCCAAACGCGAGCAATTTGTAATAGACAGTGTTAATACCCATAGTTTCAGCTACTTGCTCATCTTCACTCATTGCCATCCATGCTCTTCCTACACGAGATTCACGCAAACGTGCTGATATAAAAAGTGCAATAAGGCAACCTGTAATTATTAGGTAATAGAGCTTGTGCGGCCCAATCAGTTGAATATTTCCTATACTGACTGGAGGTATAAGTATTATGCCTTGTGCTCCACCTAACCAAGGTTTAAACCAATCAGAAAGGAAGAGAAATCGAGCTATTTCACCAAATCCTAGAGTAACAATTGCTAAATAGTCGCCGCGCATTCGTAATACCGGTGCTCCTACCAATAATCCTGTTGCACCTGTTATCAGGACAACTATAGGAAGAGCGGCCCAGAATGACATCCCTAATTCTATAGAGGCGCGAGGTGATGTCAGAAGTGCTGTAGAGTAAGCTCCTACAGCAAAAAATGCTACATAACCCAAGTCTAACAATCCAGCCATACCAACGACTATGTTTAAGCCAAATCCCATTAGCATGTAGAGACCAACATTTAATAATACTTCACTTGGAAATACTCCTAATAAGATAGGAAGTGATACAAGCAATGAAACACCAAAGAAAGCAGAAATATTGCGCTTAGCGATTATGAGTAATGCGTTGTTGGGGTCTTCCAATGTCGATTTTATGTTTGTTGTGTTTACACGTTGTCGTATATTCCAAATAGCAAAGATGACACATAAGAGAATGAATGTGCCAATCAGCATTTCAGAAACTGTAATAATAGTACTAACTAGGGTAGCCAGATTAGTTCCTAGAAGATCGGTTGTTGTGCTGATATCGTTAGAGACGATACTTATACATTTGTCCAGGCCTACATCGGGAGAATTATCGGCTGTTTGACATGCAGGTAGAATAGGTAAATCCTTATCGCTTATTGCAATAAACCAGAATACTCTCATTGTTAGTGTAATTGCAAATATGATACCGACTGAGAATTGTAAAACCTTGGGGACATAAGCTATTATTATTCTTACTGTTTTATCGTATATTACTGGTAAATGTGGCCATATTATCACTAGAGCAACAGTGGTTGCAAATATAGTTGTTCCACCTGCAATTGACAAGCCTTGGTTTTTTACCAGGAAATTCAACAAAACACTAGGCCATCCTTCTCTTGTTAGGACAATCTTTAGCATATCACGTAGCATGCCAAGCGATACGATTGATGTCAGACCTAACACAAGAGGCAATCTTATTCTTGGAGCAATGTTAAATATTGCTGCACCTATGCCACCTAGAAGTGATCCCAAAACCGTCATGGTAACCATGACCTGAGACGCAGGTTTTTGTAATGTTAGCATTTCAAGCAATCCAGGAGATACGTTGATTAGGACTGAACGCATATCAACAAGCTCAGTAGCAAAAACGAAAAGTGATAATGTGGCGCCAACTATGAGCCCAGCTGTTACGCCAACAAAAATTTCAACTACGAATGAGGTTTTATTTATTGTTGCGCCGGGCGTAGACATATCTTCTCTAAGTGTTTTGACTGCAATAGCACCACTACCTATAGCAATTATGATTAACATGGTGTGTCCCATTGATATTATTCCGCCGATAATGTCCCTTTCTCCAAATGTTTCAACCATACCAATTAGGCATATGAAAAGGGCCACTAAGCCTGAATAGATACCAATCAACATGGTCCTAGTAGCGTGCTTGCGTTCTATTATCATCTGTGCAGCGTTTGAGTCGGTCATAGTATCATGCTTTTTCTTCGGCTAGTTTCTCACCAAGGATGCCTTGTGGTCTAAATATTAAAACTAACACAAGCATCACTATTGCAATAGCGTCCTTCAGTTGGTTTGCTCCTACAATTCCTAGTCCTTGTAGAATGAGATTAGGGCCTATAGATTCAAATATTCCAAGAAATAGTCCACCTAACATCGCTCCAGGGATGTTTCCAATACCACCTAGTACTGCGGCTGAGAATGCTTTAAGTCCTGGTAAAAATCCCATGTTGTATCCAATGCCTTGTGGTTGATAAAGGCCGCGAAATACTCCTGCAGCACCGGCTAGCATTCCACCCAGCATGAATGTGATCACTATAACTCTGTTAACATCTATACCCATGAGAGATGCGATTTCCTTGTCTTCGGATACTGCACGCATTGATTTTCCTGTTTTTGTTTTCTCGACAAACCAATATAATCCACCCATCATCAATATAGCTGCCATAGCTACTACGACTTGTACTATTTGAATAGTAACTGATCCGAAAGTCCAACGCCCCCACATTGTGCCAAATTCAGGATATGCTTTGAACCCAGAACCAAAGAAACCTCTAAATGTATACTGGAGGAAGAATGATGCTCCAATGGCAGTGATCAATGAAATCATGCGGGGAGCATTTTGTAGTTTGCGATAGGCTACACGTTCAAGAATTAATGCTACTAAAGTTGAGGTTGCCATCGCTGATAAAAGCAATATAAAAATTGTGACTAGTGGTTGTGCTTGAAGAAAACCAGATTGCTCAAGTGCATCTGCCACAAAGAATGATACAAATGCACCTGCCATATACACTTCTCCATGAGCGAAATTAATCATTAGCATAATGCCGTAGACAAGAGAATATCCCAGTGCAATCAGGGCATATATACTTCCTTGAGCCAGTCCAGCTATTAGTAGACTTATCCAACTGCTAGGCGCATATTTTCCAGAAGAAAGTGTTACAGAAGATCCATAGATGACTAGGGTAATTACAGCTACACGCAGCACCCATAGTATTATTGAGACCCATGAAACCCGCTTTGTTTTCTGTAAACTAGTCACTTGCAACCTATATTTGGTATTTGAGCATTTGACCCTTCATTTACTAGTAATTGAAGAAGGTGGACTATTTATTTTGTCTGTAAAGTTGTTGTGCAGACCCGGTAATCTTCGGGCCCGGTAATCTTCGGGCTTGAACCCGAACCTAATAGACAGTTAATTGTAGAACTTACTATACTGTATCAGGTTGATATACAGTGTATCATCAATTGTTGTTGGAAGTCAAACAGGAGCTAACAGGTGAATTAACTGTATCCTTTGTATGTTCGTATATTAGTGGGTGCTACAATATGATCATGTAACAATTGTTGAACGATATTTGTTGAACAGTTTATACTTGAATCAGATTGATAGTCTATAGAATTGTTGACATTGGCAATTTTTAGTCATTCACTAACAAATTAATAAAATTGTCAATATGAGCTATTCTTGAATGTTGCCAACATTTAGTATTGAGCCTCTTACAGGAGTTATTTATATGAACGCCATTATGGGAAATGTTGAAAGTTTTGATCCAATAATACCTGCCCACATAATGCAAGACACTCATTTGAACGAACTCGCAGATTGCGAAATTTATCTTATAAGCGAATTGTGTCAAGTCACTGGTTCTTTCAAATTTAGAGCAGCATGGAATGTTGTAAGTCGAGTTGATGCCCCAGGATTTTTAGCTGCCTCTTCAGGTAATTTTGGTCAGGCTCTTGCTTGCGCAGCACAAATGCAAAATCGTAAATGTACTGTTGTGATGCCTAACACAGCTGCGAAAGTCAAGGTTGATGCAGTCAGATACTATGGAGCCAAAGTTGATCTTGTTGATACAAATATTATCTCTAGAGAACAGCGTGTATTAGAATTGTCAAAATCTCTACCAGATTATTATGTGTCTAGTGCATATGATAGTGAACATGTAATTAATGGAAATTCTACATTAGGTATTGAGTTGGCTGAGTCTATACCTCATATCGATGTAATAATAGCACCCATAGGTGGTGGTGGCTTAAGTGCAGGAATAATATCAGGATTGAGGTCAAGAGGTGTTGATGTATCAGTGTGGGGGGCTGAGCCTTTAATTGGAAATGATGCTGCAAGATCTTTACGAAATGGTGTTCTCATTGCAAATGACAAGGAACCTGATACTTTAGCTGATGGTGCACGAACGATTAGCTTGGGCCGGCTAAATTTCGAGATTCTTTCTCGTGAAATGAATGGAGTCATAGAAATCGATGAGAGTCTAATTGGTGTTGCAATGAAACATTTGCATCAATGTGAACTAAGAGTGGAGCCTACAGGCGCATTGTCTGTCGCAGCACTTTTTGCAGAAACTAAGCGGTTTTCAGGACTGAAAATAGGATGCGTTCTCAGTGGAGGAAATGTTGATGATGACGTATATTATGGTTTGGTAGGATTGTAGAAATTTCTTACATGCTAACACAATCAACTTATGTCATATATTCAATCTTGTTGTTTGAGTATTAGCACTAATCGATGAGAGCTTTTCTAACTCGGTGGGCTGTTAATGTGGTTGCTATCTGGGTGGTATTTCAGTTTGTACCTGGAGTTACTTTTGTTGCCACTAGTTTGGATGCTATCCTAGTGAATGGATTGATATTAGGATTAGTTAATTCAATTGTTCGTCCGTTGCTTAAACTTGTGACTTTTCCTTTAATCATAGCTACCTTAGGTTTGGGTACTTTAATAGTGAACACTTGCATGTTTGTTCTTGCTGGATGGCTAGGAAGTTATCTGGGTTATGGATTTAACGTAGATGGATTTGTTGCAGCGTTTGTAGGTGCGTTGGCAGTGAGTATTGTAAGTATTCCTACTAACTTTGTATTTCGCTTGGCTTTCAAGTAGATGTAACGTCCTAGCTTAATAATCATCAATTTGAATCTGTAAGTTTTGAGTAGATGTAACGTCCTAGGATAGATACGCTTGCCATAATTGGCACTATAAGCAGCGCTGCTAAAATTCCCTGCACTGCTAGTGCTCCTACCACACCTATAAATATAACTCCCGGATGAAGTCGCAAGCGATTGCTCATGATTTGTGGCCTTAGCCATATATTTTCAATTTGTTGTACAAAAAAGTATAGAGCAGCCACAATTAATCCAAACCATCCATTTGGAATATTGAGATAGGTAGACCCGAGCACCATTCCAACAGTGATTGCTACTATTCCTGCTACAGTGGGTCCGAGCGAAGGTACTATGTCCAGTAGTCCAGCTAATACACCTAAAATTACAGCTCCAGGTAAACCTATGGCTACTCCGCCTACGGCTGCTAATACTCCTACTATTAACATCAAAAGTAATTGACCCCTTAAGAATGCTCCCCATGCATGGTCAATATCGGTGAGAAGCTGTTCCCATTCATGACGTAAATTTGGTGGAGCAAGCTTTAGCATATTTTGTTTCAGTCTACTTCCATCTTTAAGGAAGTAAAATAATGTAACCATAGTAATTAACACCCAAATCATGTTTCCGGTGAATGTTGCAATAAAATTGAGTGTATTTCCTGCTATTGTCGCAACTGATTCTGCAACAAATTGATCGATATCGGTTACCCAATCACTAGGTAATAGAGTGATACCCGCTATAGTAAATGATCGTGAAAAAAGTAGACCTGTACTGTCTAATACCCAATTAACAGTTTCGGAAAAGTCATTATTGTTCTCAAGCTCATCCAGTACTATATATGGAAAGGCTACTAGAAATACAGTAAGGAGTGTATATACCACAACTACTGCCACATTATGGTTTATGCGAGTGCGATTACAGAGCCAAGTAACAAGCGGATTTAAAGTAAATGCTAGCAAAGCTGATATTACTATCGGACCAATTAGTGGCTTAGCTATCCAGATTAACCATACTAATAGCAGTCCAAGGATTACTATTACTGTGTATTTAGTTGATTCAGTCCACTTTGTGTTCATTGTGATTAATCATGTTACAGGATCTACTTGTGATTATTTGTAATTTAATCGTCAGAACTCATACCGTAAACACTACTGACAGGTATAGTGAAAAGGAAGCCAGTATTTGGTTTGTCCAATCCTCCCGTTACTTTTTGGGCGGCTTGAATGAGTTTTTCCAACAAATTGTCGTCGTTAACTACCGTAAAAAATGTACAATGATGATGCTGTTTGGATTTAAGGATATCCGTCAGGCTGAGGTAAAACGGTAGATCCGCTATTTCTGCGCTATGACGTATACTACCGAGGCCGGTCGTATTTATGCAAGTAATTCCTCGTGCGCCTGCTTCTTCCCATGCTTCTAGCAAATCAGCAGATTTATCAAGATCGTTTAGTACAAATATTATCATTTGGTTCATGGTTGTTTTCCTAATCTGGTGACAATATAGGTGGGTTTGAATTATCTGGAAGTGTCTTGTCTGATAGTTTATATAATATGATAGGTGTAACTAGAGTGACTACGATAACTGTTACAACTGTGATGGAGAAAACTTCTTGGTTGATAATACCGTGAGTTAATCCAAGTGTAGCTACTATAAGTCCTACTTCGCCGCGTGAAATCATCCCTGCTCCTACTTGCAAAGATTCCTGCAAGTTCATTCCCCCTAAACGTGCGCCCAATGTACACCCTACTAATTTGCTAATTATTGCCACTAAAATAATTGCGGAAGTAATCCATATTAGGTCTCCTGTAATATTTCTGGCGTTAGCTTGCAGACCTATGTTAGCAAAGAAAACTGGCACAAACAGTGAATAGGCTATGGTAGACACTCCTTCAATAATACGATCTCGTTGTAGAGTGCGGCTAAGGAAAAGACCTGCAAGAAACGCGCCGGTAATTGCTGCGATACCTCCTATAACCTCAGCTGTCCAGGAGTACACTAATGCTACAACAAGTGTGTAAAGATATATACCTTGATTTATACGTAGGCCATCAATCCAATTTGTCAGTCTTGGCAGCAATAATATTCCAGCCGCAATACTAATTGTAAAAAAGCCTATCATCTGCAGTAATATCGTCAATATTTCTCCCATTCCACCAGTAGATTGACTGCTAGTTAATGCAGTAAATATTGACAATCCCAATAGCACTAATACGTCGTCAATTACAGCTGCACCCATCATAGAGACGCCAACTTTGCTGCGCAAGATACCCAATTCCATCAGAGTTTGTGCGGATATACTCACACTAGTGGCGGCGAGTATCAAGCCAATAAATACTGATGTATGTGTCGGCATTCCAAAAAGGACGCATATTCCCCAGCCCATTAGTAGAGGAGTGACAACACCTAAGGTGCCTGATAATCCTGCTACTTTACTTGAATCAACTAGATCATCCAAATGTAGGTGCATTCCTGCAAGTAGCATCAAAAGAATTACACCAAATTCTCCGAGATGGGTTATCAATTCACCTAAATGCTGGTCAGTAAACACACTCCACTGCATCATGTTTAGAACTGTAGGACCTAAGGCTATACCTGCAAGTAATTCTCCAACTACTGCAGGTTGTCTTAAACGCACACTTAAATATCCGCCAACTTTTGTAAAAGTTACGATTACTGTAAGTGCTAATATGAATTGCAGAAAATTATTCATTAGTCTATTATTCCATTTTGTATTCTACTTTCTATCCTATTATACGACTGTTATCGTTTCAGGTGTATATGTAATGGTGATTTAGCGTTGCATTTTAAACTTACAAAGTCAAAGTATCATTGGATTTGTTGTCGCGGAGTGGTAAAAATATTGTATGAACATACTTTTTCGTGGTGGTGATGTTGTTACCGAAACTGAAACAATAATAGCTGATCTATTGGTAATTGGCGATAAGATCGTGTCTGTAGGCACAGATTTGCCAGTATCAGATGCTAGAGTAGTTGATTGTAGCGGTCTAATTTTGCTGCCAGGTGGTGTTGAACCTCACGCACATTTTTCGCTTCCTATGTTCGATACGATAAGTTCGGATGATCACTTCACTGGTCATAGGGCTGCTGCTTTTGGTGGCACTACTACGGTAATGGACTTTACCTCACAGTCTCCTGGATCTTCATTGCAACAATCTATTGATTTGTCCCGAACGCAGGCATCCCAAATAGCTGCAGTGGATTACTCGTTTCATGTCAATGTGACAGATTTCTCTAATGATGTGGCAAGGGAGATACCTAGTCTGCCTTTGCAGGGATTAACTACACTGAAAGTTTTCACTGCTTATAATGGTCGACTTCGTCTATCTGATGACGAGATCTCAAAAGTACTTAATATCTCTAGAGAAAATGGTATGTTAGTTATGATACATATCGAGGATGGTGATGAGATTGATCGGTTAGTTGCTAGGGCGTTATCAGATGGTTATACAGATCCGATATGGCATGCCCGTACACGCCCTGCACATGGTGAAGTCATTGCAGGAAGGCGAGCAATAAGCATCGCTGAAAGTAGTAAAGCTGGGCTATATATTGTTCACGTTACGACTGCAGGGCTGCTCAATCAGATAGCTTCTGCGCGTAAACGGGGAGCACATGTCATGGGAGAAACCTGTCCGCAATATCTATTTTTTACACAGGAAGATTTGTTGAGACCTGATGGGGCGAACTGGGTATGCTCGCCGCCACTCCGTACTGTTGAGGACAATGATGCCCTTTGGAAGGGATTATCAGATGGGAGTATACAAACTGTTGGAACAGATCATTGTCCGTTTTTTGCGGATGGTGCTACTGCAATAGAGTTCGATGGACAGCAATTGGCTATACCTGGCAAAGAGTTAGGTAAATCTGATTTTACGCGGATACCTAATGGTCTGCCAGCTATTGAGCATAGAATGTCTTTACTGTGGCATTTTGGCGTTTCTGCAGGAAAGCTGTCTATGCAAAGGTTTGTTGAATTAACATCTGGCAACCCTGCTCGAATATTTGGTTTGTATCCACGCAAGGGTACATTATCGCCAGGGTCTGATGCTGACATTGTTTTGTGGGACCCGAGTATCAAACATACAATCAGTGTTACAAATTCTCATATGCGAACAGACCATGATTTGTGGGAAGGAGTTGAGGTGGAAGGATACCCATTACAAGTGTATTTGCGTGGCCATTTATTGGTGGATAGGGGTAAATGGTTGGGTAAAGCCGGATACGGTCAATTTCTACATAGGCAGGCCAACGCTCCAATCATGTAATTATTCCCACTCTATTGTTGCAGGGGGTTTTGTGCTTATATCATAAACTACCCTGTTGACACCGCGAACCTCATTTATTATGCGACTAGATATTTTGGCAAGGATTTCGTATGGTAGGTGTGCCCAGTCAGCGGTCATGAAATCATTAGTCACTACTGCTCGAAGCGCTATAACCTCTTCGTATGATCTTGAGTCACCCATTACACCCACTGATTTTACTGGTAACAATACTGCAAATGATTGAGATGTTGCATGTCGCAATAAATTGGCTTGGTGTAATTCTGATTGCATAATACTATCTGCAGTTCTTAGACGGTCTAGTCGATTTGGAGTAACTTCGCCAAGGCATCGTATTGCCAGTCCTGGTCCTGGGAAAGGTTGTCTCCATACCATTTCATCCGGTAGACCTAGTTCTGTGCCCACTTTACGGACCTCATCTTTAAACATAAACCTCAGTGGTTCTATCAAATCGAACCTAAGTTCGTCAGGTAATCCTCCGACATTGTGATGTGTCTTGATTTTTGCTGACTTGTCTTTGTCTTGTCCACTGCTTTCAACTACATCCGGATATATAGTACCTTGTACTAGGAATTTGGCGTTACTCCCTAGTCGTTGCGCTTCTCTTTCAAAGACTCGTATGAATTTTTCCCCTATTAATTTACGCTTGTGTTCAGGATTTACAACTCCTGATAGTACATTAATAAATTCATCTGCTGCAGAAATAACTTCAAAGTTGAGTTGCATATGGTTTTGGAACGTTCTTACTACTTGGTTAGTCTCACCTTCTCTCATCAGGCCAGTGTCCACATAAAAACATGACAACTGGTCCCCGATAGCCTCATGCACTAAAGCTGTTGCTACTGTTGAGTCTACTCCACCACTTACTGCAGCAATCACTTTATCATCGCCTACTATGGATTGAATCTGATGTATGCTATCTTGTACGATACGACTAGGCATCCAATCGCGTTTTATACAAGCAGTTTTTAGAAAATGCTGAATGATTTCACTACCATATTCTGTGTGATGCACTTCCGGATGAAATTGTAATCCAAAAATTGATAGTTTCGAATTTTCCATTGCGACAATTGGACAGGTTTTACTCGAAGCTGTGATATGAAAATCGGGGGGGACCTGGGCGACCTGGTCTCCATGGCTCATCCAAGCCTGAAATGTATTTCCTGCAATATGTTCTGGAAATAACATAGAGTTAGAGTGACACTCAACCAAACTGCGCCCATATTCGTGAACAGGTGCCTGCGAAACTATTCCGCCTATATTGTGCGCTAGAATTTGCATTCCATAACATATACCTAGTATTGGCATATTTGATGTCAGGATATAGTCTGGCAGTGTTGGTGCATTCTCTTCGTACACACTGCTAGGACCTCCTGATAGAATGAGTGCCTTTGGTTGAATGCCTAGCACTTTATCTGCATCAGTATCAAAAGGAAATAGTTCACAATAAACTTGTGCTTCTCGTATGCGTCTAGCAATAAGTTGTGAGTATTGTGATCCGAAATCTATGATAGCAACTGAATCCATATCGTAATAATAGACCTATATTAACCGGCAAAAACTATATTGTCCTCACTCATCTCCGAGATAGGGGCTAGTGATTTTATTGGCACATTTAGTTTCGATAACGCTGAGCGACCATCCTCAAAAGTTTTCTCAATTAATGTTCCAATGCCAACTATATCGGCACCTGCTGCCTCCGCTAGATTTGCAAGTCCAAGTATAGTTTGCCCAGAGGCCAAAAAATCGTCAATGATGAGTGCTTTTTCGCCCGCTTGTAGATACTCAGGAGATATGATTAATTCTACCAATCGTCCCTTTGTGTGAGATGGCGCTAATGTTAGTAAAACTTCATCTGGCATAGTGACGGGTTTGTGTTTGCGAGCATATACAACAGGTAAGTTTAGATACATGGCAGTCATCAAAGCAGGTGCAATCCCAGATATTTCTGCTGTGAGGATTTTGGTAGCTGCTACATTTGAGAATTTAGACGCAAGAGCACTTCCACAAGATTTCATCAGTATAGGATCTACTTGGTGATTGATAAATCCGTCGACTTTTAGAATGCCTTTGCCCAGATATTTACCTTGTGTGCGAATGCGGTCCTTAAGATCTTTCATGTATGTCTCCCTATTAATAATGTTGCAATGAGTATATGTAAATTTAGCTATAAATGATGCAATTATAGTGTATGTGAAAGCAGTATTTTCATTGACGGCTTTTTCTTGCTATGGTATTATCGCACTCTGTTTACACAAGTAATAAAATAACACTATTATAGTTATTAAGCAAAGTAATAGATTGAACAATCATAAGGGGATACTACAATAGCAAGACTTTATCGTAGAAACATAAAACAAGTACGCAACAAGTCTGATGCTTTCCGAATAAACGGTAGGATTAGGGCTAAAGATGTTATGCTGATTGGACCCGATGGTAAAAATCGTGGGTCTGTGCCTGTAGCTGAGGCACTAGCTATCGCTCGGGAAGCTGATTTAGACTTGGTAGAGGTGTCTCCCAATGCTAAACCGCCTGTGTGCCGGGTCCTTGACTATGGCAAATTTTTGTATGAGCGATCCAAGAAGGAAAAAGAGGCTCGCAAATCACAAAAGCAGGTTGAGATAAAAGAGATTAGATTGCGGCCAAAAACTACAGTTCATCATCGGTCATTTAAGGTTCGTGATGCACGCAGATGGCTCGGAAGTGGCAAGAAGGTTAGGGTGCGGATTAGATTTAGAGGTCGTGAGATTACTTTACCCGATGTGGCTAGGGAAGATATGGCTGAGATTTATGAAGAACTATCAGATGTTGCACATATGGAGTCTCCTCCTAGTATGGAAGGTAGAACAATGTTAATGGTGCTAGCTCCAGGTGCTGACAAAAATTCCTGAATTATAGTAAGGTAATATAGGGTAATATAGATTAAAGACAGGGTAATGGTTGTGTGTAATTATGCCTAGAAAGAAAACAAAGAAAAAATACAAGATAAAAACTCATCGTGCTACAGCAAAACGTTTCAAGGTTACCGGTTCTGGTAAATTAGTGCGTACAAAGATTGGCAAGGGTCATCTTCGACGAAATACTTCGAAACGTACTAAGCGTTTATTCTCAAAAATGATAGAGGTGGAATCGCCTAGTATTAACAAGAGAGTGAGAAGATTGGCTCCATATCTTAGACGTTATAAGTATAATCCGCCTGCTTAGGTGGATATCAAAGAGGTTTAAATAATGACAAGAGTTAAAACCGGCCCATACCGGCGCCGTCGTCACCAAAAGATTGTTAAGAGTATGCAAGGTCAGTTTGGATCTAGGCATCGTCTGTGGCGTCGAGCCAATGAGTCGATGCTAAAAAGTTACTGGTATGCCTACCGTGACCGTAGGGTACGAAAGCGGGACCGTAGGCGTTTGTGGATAATGCGCATAAACGCTGCTGCACGACAACGTGGTATTAGTTATAGTATTTTTATGCATAAGTTGCGTGAAGCAAATATACGACTTAATCGGAAAACACTTGCTGATTTAGCTGTAAGAGACCCTAATACGTTTTCTGCAGTTGCTGATTTAGCTATAAAACAATAATGTGACTTTAGTATAGAATATATTTTTGCTGTATTTTTGCTGTGGTTGAACAATTAGAATCATAATCATATTGCACGTTAGTGGACCCATATGGCCGTGCCCCCTAGTAAACTAGATGGCTCCAGGTGGGTGTGAAACTGACGGAAGCCTAAAACGGAAAGGAGAATACCCCCAGATGACTGTTATATCAATGAAAAGTTTGCTTGAAACTGGTATGCATTTTGGCCATCGTACAGGTAGATGGCATCCGAAAATGAAACCTTATATTTTTACCGAACGTAATGGTATTCATATTATAGATTTGCAGCAAACTTCTAGGGCGTTGCAAGAGGCATGTGAACTAATACGCGACACAGTAGCTTCCGGGGGAGAGGTGTTATTTGTAGGAACTAAAAGGCAGGCTCAAGACGCTATTCAGAATGAGGCTGAAAAATGTAACATGCCATATGTTAACAGACGTTGGCTGGGAGGCATGATAACAAATTGGCGTACTATGAAAGAGCGTATCGACGAACTTGAGCGATTGGAAAGTGAAAATGAGGCAGGCGAATGGGATGCTCTAAAAAAGAAAGAACGTCTAATGCTGAATCGGAAAATCGACAAGCTTCAGTATAGACTTGGAGGAATCCGTTCTATGCAAGGTTTGCCTAGGTTAATGTTTGTGGTGGATGTTCGTCGTGAATCTGCTGCTATTAAAGAGGCTAACATTCTAAATATACCTGTAATTGCTATGGTAGATTCAAATTGTGATCCTTCTTCTGTTGAATATGTGTTACCTGCTAATGATGATGCTATTCGTGCTATTCGGCTTATGATGACATATATGTCTGATGCAGTCCTAGAAGGTATCAGTCTGCGCAAGGATGAAGAGTCTACAGATGAACAAGGATTAGATCGTTCAGCAGCTGCTATGGAAACTATAGCTGAGGCTGATGAGGATTTGTTAGGTGCATCAACGTTGGCAAAACTGAGTAGTGGGGAATTGGATTTTGCAGGAGTACCAGACGATGCCGGTACTATTGACAAAAAAGAATCCGAAACATCATCAGTATCTGCCGATAATGTTGACATAAAGTTAGTGGAAGATGATGATAGTAATAATGCGGACGATTCTGATTTAGACAAAGCGGAATCTGATATAGGAAAAGCTGATGATGTAGAAAATTCATCGGACTCTAAGTCGGAGGAATAATATGGGGGTAAGTGCTAGTCAGGTAAAAGAATTGCGTGGTGTAACTGGCGCGCCAATACTAGATTGTAAGAAAGCTCTAGAAAATAGTAAAGGGGATTTGGATCAAGCTGTAGATTGGCTTAGAAAACAAGGGTTGTCTAGTGTTGCCAAAAAAGCTGGTAGAGATGTAAGCGAGGGTTTGATTGACTCTTACATTCATCCTGGTAATCGTGTAGGAGTAATTGTTGAGGTAAATTGTGAGACAGATTTTGTTGCCAAAACTGATGATTTCCGTGCGTTAGTACATGACATTCTTTTACATATAGCTATGGCTAATCCGTTGTGTATTGATAAAGACGATCTTCCATCCGAATCGTTGTCTAAAGAGGAGAATCTTTTTCGAGAGCAGGCCCTTAAAGAAGGAAAGCCTGATAATATTGTTGATAAGGTTGTTGCTGGAAAAATAGAGAAGTATTACAAACAAGTATGTTTGTTGAGACAGCCCTTTATAAAGGATGAGGATCAAACAGTACAGGATTTAGTTAACAATGCGATTGCAAAGCTGGGCGAAAATATTGTTGTGCATAGATTTGTGCGTTTTGAACTAGGTCAATAACCTAAATTGAATTCTGATGTGGTATGTGCAGATATGAGGCATATACAAATATGAGCAAGACATACAAATACAAACGGGTACTTTTGAAATTAGGGGGCGAGGCTCTAGCATCATCTAGTGGTGTTGGGATTGACCCTAAGCAGGCTGACAAAGTCGCTAAAGTTATAGGGTCCGTTGCTACACAAGGAGTGGAGATAGCCATAGTGGTTGGTGCTGGTAATTTGTGGCGAGGTACCACAGGCACTGATAGTGGGATGGAACGTACGATTGCTGATCATATGGGCATGCTTGCTACCGTAATGAACTCAATTGCTTTGCAAGATGCTCTTGAGCGTAGTGGAATATCTACTAGAGTGCAAACAGCAATAGAAATGAAAGCAGTTGCTGAGCCATATATTTGGCGTCGTGCTGTACGGCACTTGGAGAAGAACAGGTTAGTTATTCTAGGAGGAGGAACGGGCAATCCTTATTTCACTACTGATACTGCAGGTGCGCTGCGAGCTGTCGAAATAGATGCCGATATTCTTATTAAGGCAACTAAGGTTGATGGTGTCTACTCCTCTGATCCTCAAGAAAATCCTGATGCTGAGAAATATGATCGACTTTCTTATATGGAAGCTATAAATCTTCGTTTGAAGATTATGGATAGTACGGCATTGTCTTTATGTATGGACAACAATATGCCCATTGCAGTGATCAACTTGTGGAAGAAAGATAGTTTGTTGCAAATTGTACGGGGAGATACGGTAGGCACATTAGTATCCAATTGATTTGCACTACAATGTTTTTACGTAATTTTTGCATAGGTGTATACTGAAGGTGCCTAAATTACTAATAGTTCAATAGTTCAATAAATCCTAACAGATAGTTTCTGAGGTCTAAACTGGCTATGATTAAGGAATTGATACAAGATGCTAGAGATCGTATGCAAGCTTCTATTAGTGCATTGGAAGATGGGCTGTCGACTATTCGAACCGGTAGAGCTTCGCCTGTTCTGGTGGAGAAATTAATGATAAATTATTATGAACAGCAGACTCCGCTTAATCAGTTGGCTAGCATTAGTATTCCGGAGCCTCGTATGATAGCTATTAGACCCTTTGACAGCAGTACGGTTAGTGAAATTGAACGCAGCATCATGGCGTCAGATTTGGGACTTACTCCCAATAATGATGGCAAAATTATAAGACTAAGCATTCCACCTTTGACAGAGGAACGCAGGAAGGAAATAACTAAGGTTGTAGGGCAAAGAGTAGAAGAAGCTCGTGTGTCAGTGCGCAATGTGCGTCGAGATATACAAAATGATTTACGTGATTTTGAGCGCGAAAAATTAATATCGGAAGATGAATTAGAGAATGGGCAGAAAGAACTGCAGCAATTAACTGATCAGTCGGTGGAAAAAATTAATGTACTTGGAGATAGTAAACATGATGAAGTTATGCATGTATAATATGTACACAGTTGCATTACAAGTTTGAAGATTGGTCCCCGGGATTTCATTCCCGATTATAGGTTGATTATCTAATTTACATCAATTCGGAAATGTCTACAAGCAAATATATTGACTCAAAAATGGTGATACCACGCCATGTAGCCATAATAATGGATGGCAACGGTCGCTGGGCTGAGAAGCGTGGTTTGCCGAGGTTGGCCGGGCATCGTGCTGGTACGGAAAATCTACGTAAGATTATTGAAGAGTGCGTTAATCTGAATATTGAACACCTTACCATTTATGCATTTTCTACTGAAAATTGGCAGAGGCCGCCTGATGAAGTTTCTGGGCTTATGAAGTTATTAGAAACTATGCTTGATCGTGAACTTAAATCTCTACATAAAAATGGTGTTAGGATACTACATTTAGGTCATTGTAATGGAGTGAACAAGCGGCTGGTGCAGAAAATTACAGAAGCAGTTCAACTAACCAGTGATAACTCCAAGATGGTACTAAATGTAGCTTTTAATTATGGTGGTAGAGATGAGATGGTTCGTGCTGTACAGCGAATTATCTCAGATGGTCTAGATGTTGAACAAATTACTGAAGAATCAATAAGCAACTATCTCTATACTGCTGGTCAACCGGATCCTGACTTGATAATTAGAACAAGTGGTGAATATCGCATTAGCAATTTCCTGGTATGGCAAGGTGCATATTCAGAGTGGTATTTTACAGATGCTCTTTGGCCAGATTTCAATGAAAAGGAACTATATCGTGCTATTGAGTTTTTTGGTAACAGAGAGCGTAGATTTGGTCAAATTTCTGCGCAGATCGGATGATGTTACGCGAAAGATTAGTCACAGCAGGTCTTTTAGTTCCGATATTTCTTTGGGTAATTTATCAGGGTGGTTGGATATACAATGTTGTGGTATTAGTTCTGTTAACAGTAGCGATATGGGAGTTTTGCGAAATTGCTACTAAAGCTTCATTACGACCTTCTCGAGCTATCAGTTTGTTGAGTATGTGGGCGCTTGCGTCTGTCAGTGGACTAACAACAGGTAATTGGTTGCTTGCTTGCATTGTAGTCTCAATAATGATTACAACTATTTGGCATATTGTCGACTACGAGAAGGGAGCTACACATTCGCTGCAAAATTGGGCATTATCATTGATTGGACCAGCGTATATTGGTCTGTTAGGCGGTCATTTGTTGTCACTACGTGCTTTGCCTTTTGGGCAATGGTTAACTCTCACTGTATTGCCTGTAGTTTGGATTTCAGATACTGGTGCATATATAGTTGGTAGGTACTATGGAAAGCATGCGCTTGTGCATCGTACAAGCCCAAAGAAGACATGGGAAGGTCTTGCAGGGGGTATAGTATTCGGAGCGGTTTTTGGCGGTGCGTTGGTCGTACTTTGGCAATGGATCGGGGATTTATCTCCTGATAGGTTAGAGTGGTATCAAGGAGCAGTTATTGGAGTTATAGCATCTCTAGTTGGTCTGATAGGTGATTTAGGTATATCTTTGTTTAAGCGTCAGGTTGACATTAAAGATACTGGTCGGATTTTTCCTGGTCATGGAGGGGTGCTTGATCGTATTGATTCATGGTTGTTAGCAGGAGCAGCTAGTTACTATTATGTTTTGCTAATTGCATTATCTTGAACAATAAATATAATATGGATACCCATATCGTAGTTTTGCAAAATGAGTGATATAAATACTTCTAATCCAGACCGTAATCTTGCGCTTGAACTCGTAAGGGTAACAGAATCAGCCGCCCTTGCGTGCGGAAGATTTATGGGTCGTAATGAAAAAAATGCTAGTGATCATGCTGCTGTGGAGGCTATGCGGCTCATGCTCAATACGATTGATATGACAGGAACTGTGATTATAGGAGAGGGAGAGAAGGATGATGCTCCTATGCTGTTTAATGGTGAAATTGTAGGTACAGGCAGCTTGCCAGGTATTGATATAGCTGTCGATCCAATTGATGGCACTAGTTTACTAGCCATGGGTCGCGCAAATGCTTTAGCTACGGTGGCGGCATCTGATAGTGGTAGTATGTTTAATCCGGGACCGTTTGTTTACATGAACAAAATAGCTGTTGGTCCGGATGCGAAAAATTCTATAGATGTTGAGGCTCCAGCAAGTGATAATTTAGCAAACGTTGCTAGAGCCAAGGGTTGCGATGTTAATGACCTTACTGTAGTTGTGTTGGATCGCCCACGTCATGAAGAGCTTATAGCTGACTTGCGAAATACTGGGGCTCGTATCCGTTTGATCACTGATGGTGATGTAGCTGGAGCAGTGATGACAGCATGGCCTGGATCAGGCATTGATGTATTGATGGGAATTGGTGGTACTCCGGAGGGAGTGTTATCAGCTTGTGCACTAAGATGTATGGGTGGAGAAATCCAAGGCAAACTTTGGCCTCGGAATGATAACGAAAAATCATTGGGTCATAAATTGGGTTACGATTTCAATTCTGTCCTTCAAATGGAAGACTTGGTGTCTAGCGATAATTGTTTTTTTGCAGCTACTGGGATTACTGATGGAGAGTTAGTTAGCGGGGTGAAATATTTTGGTGATGGTGCTAGAACGCACTCTTTAGTAATGCGTTCTAAATCAGGAACTGTTAGAGAAATTATTAGTAAACATCGTTCGGACAAACTAATGCGTTTTTCGCAAATTGTGTATGATCAGGAATAATAATATGGATATAGCTAAACTAGAAAAGAAAACCTTGGAAGAATTACGAAAACTATGTAAGGAGTTGGAAGTATCGGGGTATAGGCGAATGAAAAAGGATGATTTAGTCTTAGCCCTTTTGCGGGCTAAGGCTGAGAAAGGAGGCCATACCTTACGGGGAGGTGTCTTGGAAATAGTTGATGATGGCATAGGTTTTTTGAGATCCGGACAATTGCTTCCTAGTGCAGACGATGTTTATGTAAGTCAGTCACAGATTAAACGTTTTGGTATGCGTACAGGAGACATGGTCATTGGACAAGTCAGACCCCCGAAAGATAGCGAAAAATATTTTGGTCTGATACGTGTTGAAGCAGTGAATGGGATGGATCCTGAAGAGGCCAAGAAGCGTCCAACTTTTCACTCATTAACACCAATTTTTCCGGATGAACGTTTTGACTTAGAAACTGATCAACATTCATTAGCAACTAGACTTATCAATCTAGTTGCTCCTATCGGTAAGGGGCAGCGTGGATTAATAGTCTCGCCTCCTAAGGCCGGTAAAACGACTGTAATGAAACAGTTGGCGAATGCTATTTCACTGAAGTACCCACAAGTTCACTTAATGGTTGCATTGATTGGAGAGCGTCCGGAAGAGGTAACGGATATGGACCGTTCTGTAGATGCTGAAGTTGTAGCTAGTACATTCGATGAACCAGTTACTGCACACGTAAAAGTCGCTGAAATGGCCTTAGAGCGTGCAAGACGTTTAGTAGAATGCGGTCGCGACGTTGCTATTTTGTTGGATTCTATTACTCGTCTTTCTCGAGCCTATAATTTGATAGTTACTCCTTCAGGTCGAACACTGTCGGGTGGACTTGACCCAGCAGCTTTGTACCCTCCTAAACGTTTCTTTGGAGCAGCGAGAAATATAGAAGATGGAGGTTCACTGACTATAGTTGCTACTTGCTTGGTAGATACAGGATCAAGGATGGATGACATGGTGTATGAAGAGTTTAAAGGCACTGGGAACATGGAATTACATTTGTCGAGAAGATTGCAGGAACGTAGAGTGTTTCCAGCCCTTGACATAGATCGGTCATCTACCAGGAGAGAAGAATTACTATTAGGACCTGATATTACTCAACGAGTTTGGTTGATGCGTCGTATGTATAATCAGATGATTTCTCCAGCACCAGCGGGAGCAGGCATGGATATGGGAGCTGCGACTGAGGCAGTAATGCAGCAAATACGACAATCAGAGAACAATTTTGAGTTTTTGGAACAATTAGGGAAAGACTCCGACTAATTTTGTCATATGACCAAAGATTGTTTGTTGGTAGTACTTGGAAAATTAGCAGACATTTTATATAAGTGTTCCGTTCATTAATTGTACGTTATGGTGTCCATGTAGTACTCTTGTTGATAGTTATTGTAACTATTGGTGTTAGTGCTTTAAAGATAGAAATCGAATTTCCCAGTGTGCTTTTAGATTATTCCAAGCTCGAGCAACCAGTATTAGAATCAGGTGAGGATGGGGCAAACATTGTTAATTCAATTGTATCGTATCCTGAGGGCAGTGTATTTTCTGATCAGATTACTCGCACCATCAACCTTCGGACTCATATACCGAGCAGACCTCGGCAAGAGGTGATTACCTATACTGTAAGGTCAGGCGACACACTTTTTGGTATATCCGAGAAATATGGCATTACTCCTGAAACTATTTTATGGAGTAATGCCATATTGAAAGATGATCCACATTTATTGCGACCTGACCAAGAATTGCTTATATCGCCAGTGACAGGAGTTGTGAGAGTAGTTCATGAAGGTGATACTGTAGATGGATTAGCCTCTGTGTATCGAGCTGATTCTGAAGACATAATTAATTGGCCCGGTAATAAGCTTGACCCTTACAATCCTGCACTAATTGAAGACAGTGTAATTGTTGTCCCTGGTGGAGAGCGTGATTTTGTGCAGTGGACCGTGCCACGAATAGCGAGAGCCAAGCGTAATCCACTTCCGATGAGCGCTGGACCCGGTGCCTGCACAGGTGGTTACCAAGGTGGTGCTGTAGGGTCCGGAAGTTTTATATGGCCAGCTAGTAATCGCTATCTTTCAGGTTACAATTACAGTGGATATCATCCTGCTATTGATATAGCAGCTGGTTTAGGCGCTCCAATATATGCTTCAGATAGCGGAGTTGTAGTTTTTGCTGGATGGAGTAATTGGGGATACGGTTATATGGTCGTAGTTGATCATGGTAATGGATGGCAAACACTTTATTCACATCTTTCTCAATGGAATGTAAATTGTGGTCAATCAGTATATCAAGGTACTGTATTAGGATTGTCAGGTAGTACAGGAAATTCAACAGGACCACATTTGCATTTCGAGATTAATTATCAGGGCACACGTGTAAATCCTTGGAACTATTTACCTTGAGGTTATTAATTTTGTGAAACTTTCAGTGATTATTCCGGTTTTCAATGAAGCAGAAACAATACACGAAATAGTTGAACGTGTTCGTAGAGTTCCCTTGGAAAAGGAAATTCTACTTGTGGATGATTCGTCTACTGATGGATCTGGTGAAATACTGGCAAAACTTGGTTCCGATTCAGATACATTAGTGTTGTCGCATTCTGTGAATCGAGGAAAAGGTGTCGCTATAGCTACTGCGCTGGAGGCGGTCACTGGAGATATTGTTGTGATTCAGGACGCTGATTTAGAGTATGATCCCCAAGATTACTTGAACCTAATACAACCAATATTACACGAAGGTGCAACTGTAGTTTATGGAGTACGAGATCTTAGTAGCCAGAGAACCATAATGCGATTAGGAAACAATCTGCTTAGCTGGATAGCTAGTTGGCTGTTTAAAGTAAAGTTACACGATATGGAGACTTGCTACAAGATGATGACCAGATCAGTTTTTCAGACACTATCACTTGAATGTAGGCGTTTTGATGTTGAGGCGGAAATTACTGCGAAAATATTACGTGCTGGTTTCATTATTAATGAGTGTCCTATCACTTATAATGCTCGTTACGATAACAAAAAGCTTTCACCATTAGATGGTATACCAACACTTCGTGCGTTAGTAAAGTATAGATTTTTTAAGTAATGGAACCTGACCTGTTTGATCATGCCATGCAGAGTAGGATGGAGTATGAAGCCCCATTGGCTGCTAGAGTGCGTCCAAGTGATTTAGATGAGTTTGTAGGGCAACAGGAAATAGTAGGACCAGGGCGGTTGCTTCGACGTGCTATCGAAAGTGATAGTCTTTTTTCCTCTATTTTGTTGTGGGGACCTCCGGGTACTGGTAAGACCACTCTAGCTAATATTATTGCGAATACTACCGAGGCTCATTTTGTAACATTGGGTGCAGTACTTGCGGGTAAGCGAGAATTACGTGAAGTTATAAAAGGAGCCAGAGAAAGGCGAAAGTTGTATGGAGTTCGAACCATACTCTTTGTGGATGAAGTACATAGATGGAACAAGGCCCAGCAGGATGCGTTATTGCCCCATGTAGAATCTGGAGAGATCGTATTAATAGGGGCTACTACTGAAAACCCGTATTTTGAAGTCATTAGTGCTTTGGTGTCTCGTTCCAGAATATTTCAGTTTCGTGCTCTTTCCGATAATGACACGCGGGAAATTTTATACCGGGCTATTAGTGATTCAAAGCATGGTTATGGCGATAAATCTATAGAAATATCTGCAGAGGCTATGAATCATTTGGTCGCCGTGTCGGGTGGCGATGCACGTAACGCACTTAATGCACTAGAACTGGCAGTTGAATCCAGTCAGGTTGATATGTCAGGTGTCATATCAATCACATTGGAAGTTGCTCAAGAATCTATACAAAAAAGAGCAATCCATTACGATAAGGATGGTGATGCTCACTATGATACTATTAGTGCTTTTATCAAATCTGTCAGGGGTTCTGATCCTGATGCAGCTTTGTATTGGCTAGCTAAAATGATATATGCTGGTGAATCAGCACGTTTCATTTTACGCCGGCTTATTATATTGGCAAGCGAAGATGTGGGGATGGCTGACCCTAATGGGCTTTTGATAGCAATCGCTGCTTCTCAGGCTTTTGAGTATATTGGAATGCCAGAAGGGGTATATCCTATTGTTGAGGCAACCATTTACTTGTCTACAGCTCCTAAATCAAACAGTACTAAAAGCTATTTCGAAGCCTATACACTAGTTGAAGCAGAAGGTCATGTAGATGTACCTAACCATTTGAAAGATGTTAATAGAGATGGTGATGCTTTAGGGCATGGTACAGAGTATGTCTATCCACATAATGAAGTCGGTCATCACATTGGCCAACAATATTTACCAGACCGCTTGTTAGGTAAATGTTTTTATCAACCAAGTGACCAGGGATATGAAAAAGAAGTAGATAAACGTCTTCAACGTTGGAGAACAGCTCAAAAATCAGTACTTGGTATTGATAGAAATCAATATGAATCCCCTTCGAACAAATCGGATTGAAGCTTTAATAGATTAAATTAGTGCGTGTTATGAACATTTCAATAAATTAGTTATGCTCATTAATCCTTGATATGATTCTTTCTAGTATTAGAAATAGATATACTTGAATGTTTTATTTGAGGTTCAAATGGTAGAATCTGTGATATGACTCGTATATTACTTGTTCGTCATGCTGAGAACAATTACACTAAGACTGGCAAGTTAGCTGGTTGGATTAAAGGTGTACATCTCAACAAGGTTGGCAGATTGCAGGCTACTACACTAGCTGATAATCTGGCTACATACCCAATTAAGTATGTCTACTCAAGTCCACTTGTCCGAGCACTAGAAACTGCTAGGCCTATTGCATCCGCCAAGGATCTTAATGTATTGAAATGTACCCAAATAGGTGAAGTGCGATATGGTCAATGGCAGGGTAAAAGTCTGCGTGTGTTGCGTCAGAGAAAATTGTGGAATCAAATTCAAAATGTACCATCTTTAACCAGTTTTCCAGATGGAGAATCAATTCGACATGCACAAAGTCGTGCTGTAGGTGCGGTTGAAACTATAGTTATTAGACACCCAAAATCTTGTGTGGCATTAGTGTCTCACTCCGATGTAATCAAAATGATTTTGGCTCATTACATGGGTCTTGCTTTAGATTTATATCAGCGTATTGTTATAGACACAGCTTCAATATCTGAATTGTATATAGCACATGATGTAGTAAAGGTGATTAGAATGAATCAAACAACTGAGGCGTTTGTCAAATAGACCGTTTACTTTAATGTTAATTGAAATAAAACCAGCAGATCATTTGATAGCTTCGTGTGTAGGAAAACCTGGTAATAGGACATTTTACATTCAAGCTGCTAAAGAAGATGAAACACTGACGATTTTATGTGAGAAATTTCAGGTGCAGCAATTGGTAGGAGGTATAAGTCAGTTCGTGAAGAGATTGAGTGAAAAACATCCTAATCTCGAGACTGGTGCTTTATTGGATGATGTGCCTGATTTGGTTCTTAGGAGACCAATTGAACCTTTATTCCGTCTAGGTGAAATTGGTATAGGTTATGATGAGGACAGTGAGCTGATGGTTCTAATAGCACAGGAATTGGGACAAGAAGTGGTAGAAGATGATTATCAAGATGAAACAGAGACTGTGAAAGTACGTATATGGGCTACTTGTTTGCAGATGTTACAAATGGCAGATCATGGAGAGAAACAAGTATTAAGTGGTCGTCCAATATGTGGTAATTGCATGCAGCCGATTGATGCTGAAGGTCATTTTTGTCCCAAGAGCAATGGGCACAAATAATATAACTTTTACTGCTGCAAATCACGTACTTTCTGTATTGCGGTCAGGTAGGATTCAATTAAAGGGGATTTTTCAAGTTGGATCCAACTATACTTTTCTTGTTGAAGTTAATTTACAAGGAGAATCTTTAGAGGCAGTATACAAGCCAACAAAAGGCGAGAAACCTCTATGGGATTTTCCTTCAGGAACTTTGGCTAAGAGAGAGGTCGCTGCATATTTGATAAGTGAAGCACTTGGTTGGGGTTTGGTTCCTCCCACTGTTTTGAGAAAGAATGGACCATATGGGTTAGGCTCTGTTCAGCTATTTGTGGACTTTGCTCCTGATGGGCACTATTTTAATTTTACTAATACAGAGAGAGAAATATGTCGTAGTGTGGCAGCTTTTGATTATGTGATCAACAATGCTGACAGAAAAGGAGGACATATTGTCAGATCAAACCGTGGTCACATACAGTTGATAGATCATGGTGTATGCTTTCATTATGAAGAAAAATTACGCACAGTTTTGTGGGATTTTGCGGGTGAGAAATTGTCTGAGAATATGTGTTCAGATATTACAGATTTGGCGACGTCTATAAATTCTTTTGGCAAACTAAGGAATAAACTTAGCAAATTGCTTAGCACAGCCGAAATTAATGCTCTGTCAGAAAGAGCAACTGGTCTTGTTGCTTCTGGTTGTTTGCCACAACCGGGTTTGGATTACAATTATCCTTGGCCTATGCTATAGAAAGTAAGATGTTAATAGAACAGCGTACTATAAATAGGAAAAATGCAAATAAAAGCACTAATTTTTGATTTTGGCGGTGTTCTAATGCGGACAGTGGATCAAACCCCACGTCGTCATTGGGAGATTAGTTATGGGCTTCCTAAGCTTGGTCTTGCAAAGCTTGTATTTGATAATCCGGTAGCGATGCAGGCGACCATCGGTGATGCACAAAGTTCTGATGTCTGGGATTATGTTGGTCTAGAACTGGGTTTGTCAAATAGTGAACTGATAGATCTAGAAAGTGATTTTTGGAAAGGCGACAAAATAAATATTGAACTTATGGATTATATTGGAACACATGGTGTCACATATCGTACTTGTATTCTTAGCAATGCCTGGCCAAATGCACGTAATTTATTCAATTCCATTACCGAATTGAAATTATTTGAAGAAATTATTGTTTCGGCTGAAGTTGGTATAGCAAAGCCTGATAGTAGAATTTTTTTGCATGCTTGCGATCAGATTGGAGTGGACGCCTCAAATATTGTTTTTGTGGATGACATGGTAGAAAATGTTAATGCAGCAATTGACATAGGTATGCATGGGATATTGTTCGAGAACACTGAACAGACGTTGACTGATCTCCATAAAATTGTCGGGTAACAATATTGTTGTATAACACATATCGTGAAATTGATCTACATCTAGGATGTTTTAATCTCTATGGGTAATGAAAATCAAATAGTATTAGGAGTGGTGACAGATTCGCATGTACCGGAACGAATGAAAACAATACCTGCATCAGCTCTACAGTCTTTCTATCAGAATGATGTTGCTACCATTTTGCATGCAGGTGACATATGCAATTCACGTGCACTCAAACAATTGG
>DDZT01000030.1 GCA_002346435.1 Anaerolineales bacterium UBA3001 | reverse complement strand
CATTTCACTAGAATCGACATCATGGAAAGAACCATCATACAACGTAACATTTACATCGGTTACAGGATATCCTGCTAGTACTCCTGTTTCTGCTGCACTGCGTATTCCTCTCTCTACCGGCCTAATATACTCCTTCGGAATTACGCCTCCCACAATTTCACTGCTGAAAGTAATTTCTGACCCAGGTTCTCCAGGTTCTATTTTCAGTACAACATGCGCAAATTGTCCACGACCACCTGACTGTTTGACATGCCGATACTCCACCTTTTCTACAGATTTGCGTATCGATTCGTGATAAGCCACTCTCGGACGACCGACATTTGCCTGCACCTTAAACTCTCGCATCATTCGATCAATTATTACCTCCAGGTGAAGCTCACCCATGCCGGAAATAATCGTCTGGCCTGTATCTTCATCAGAGCGAACCCTAAACGTAGGATCTTCCTCAGATAATTTTTGCAATGCCAAACCCATTTTATCCTGGTCCCCCGAAGTTTTCGGTTCTACAGCTACCGATATGACGGGCTCAGGAAAAACAATGTTTTCCAACACAATCGGCTCACTCAAATCGGACAAAGTTTCACCGGTGAACGTATTCTTCAAACCCAAAGTAGCGGCTATGTCACCAGCTAAAACCTCCTCCACTTCCTCTCTACGATCTGAGTACATCCTAATCACTCGACCCAATCTTTCTCGCATACCTTTTGTTGTATTCTGCACTTTTGCACCTGCTTCTATACGCCCAGAATACACGCGAAAATAAGCCAACCTTCCCACATATGGATCGCTTACAATCTTAAAAACAAGGGCTGATAGCGGTCCGTGTTCATCCGCATTGCGCTCAACCGATTCGCCATCTACTGGATTTGTTCCTACTACTGCTGGAACATCATTAGGTGAGGGCAAGTATTCTACAATGGCATCAAGAACTGGTTGTACACCTTTGTTCTTTAGAGCTGTTCCACAATATACTGGACTAATAGCATTCGCTATAGTAGCTCTCCTAATACCGGCGCGTAGCTCCAATGAGCTTGGTGCAATTTCATCAGAAAACATTTCGAGCAATTCATCGTCATGCTCAGATACTTTTTCTAACATATCTGTTCGGGCAATTTCCGCATCAACACGAAGCTCTTCAGGAATTTCATCATAAACCCTATTAGCTCCCAGATCATCACCCCAACTGATCATCTGCATATCTATCAGATCAATCACACCAACAAAATCAGCCTCGGCACCTACTGGAATCTGCATAGCTACTGGATTAGCACCAAGCCGATCACGGATCATGTCAACTGCTCTATTAAAATCAGCTCCTACGCGATCCATTTTGTTGATAAAACACAGGCGAGGAACCTCATACTTGTCCGCCTGACGCCAAACAGTCTCACTCTGTGGCTCTACACCTTGAACAGCATCAAACACCACTACCCCTCCATCTAATACACGTAATGATCGCTGCACTTCAGCTGTGAAATCAATATGCCCTGGTGTATCTATTAAGTTGATAAGGTGCTCATTCCATTCAGCCGATATCGAAGCGGCTGTAATTGTTATGCCTCTTTCACGCTCCTGCTCCATCCAGTCTGTAACGGTGTTGCCATCATCGACATTGCCAATTCGATGTGTACGACCAGTGTAGTACAGAATTCTTTCTGTACAGGTAGTCTTCCCAGCGTCGATATGCGCGATAATTCCGATATTACGTACCCGCTCCAAAGGCGGTCTAGTATTAGACATAATCTTAAATCAAGCTGTTTCAACACCAGCTACCCTTATTCATTACAATAACACCTATACATTTAGAAACGATAATGACTGAATGCTCTATTACTCTCTGCCATTCTATGAACTTCTTCACGTCTTTTCATAGCCCCACCCGAATTGTTAGCTGCATCCATCAATTCACTAGCAAGTTTTTCCGACATAGATTTACCACTTCTAGATCTAGCCGCTGCTAACAACCAGCGCATAGCTAAAGCTTCTCTTCTGCTTGGAGGCACCTCAATAGGCACCTGATATGTAGCACCACCAACCCTACGAGGCTTAACTTCCACAGATGGAGAAACATTCTTTAAGGCTTTGGAAAACATCTCAAGTGAATCCTCATTACCATTTTTTGACATTATGTCAAAGGCGTCGTACATTATTCTAGTAGCAACACTCTTTTTGCCATCTTTCATCATCCGATTTACAAACATAGAAACTTGCTTGCTACCGTATCTAGAGTCAGGCATAACTTTGCGTGGTTGTGGTTTATAACGACGTGCCATTCCTAATATCCAGTTGACTGTAAATTAAACAACTCAAATCCCATAATCAAACCTTCTTGCCACCATATTTAGAACGTCGCTGACTACGACCTTCAACTCCTGTGCTATCCAAGGTGCCACGTACTATATGATAACGTACTCCGGGCAAATCCTTGACACGACCACCACGCACCAAAACTACTGAATGTTCCTGCAATGTGTGTCCCTCTCCAGGTATATAAGCTGTAACCTCGAGACCATTAGTCAAACGTACACGAGCCACCTTACGCAATGCAGAATTTGGTTTCTTAGGTGTCTGAGTACGAACTATCGTACAAACCCCACGCTTCTGAGGTGCACCTTTGGCTTGGCGAGAACGACGTTGCTTTGTGGTATTAAACGTATACTGTAAAGCTGGCGCCGTACTTTTCTTCTTTTTTGTCTTGCGACCCTTACGTACAAGTTGATTGATTGTAGGCACACTTCACTCCATTTGTCACTTTACTCGCTGCAGTCAGAGAGGCCACCGCTACTGATTCCGCGATGACCTCGCTAGATTATTCCTTATAATATTCGACTGCGGACAGACCAACCTAAGTCTTAATCAGACCACAATCGACCGTATACATAGACAAGCAGGAAATTCTACCATCTTGAACTAGGTAAGTCAAGACACTATACCTAACCTACTTTACTAATTTCTCAACTACTTTTGTTACCTCGAAAATCCAACAAACCAATGCCACCTAATTTAGGAGCCCTGCGACGGTCTTCATTCTTGCCAAACTCAACCATCTCACCAGTATCAGTCTCGGCTTCAATAGCAAGACCTAAACTCTGCATTTCTTTCACTAACACTCTAAACGAAGCTGGTATACCAGGGTCCTCTATCTCATCACCCTTAACGATTGATTCGTAGGTTTTTACTCTACCTAAAACATCATCTGATTTTACGGTGAGCATCTCCTGCAGTGTGTGAGATGCACCATAAGCTTCCAGTGCCCATACCTCCATCTCACCAAACCTCTGTCCACCAAACTGCGCTTTGCCACCCAGGGGTTGCTGAGTCACCAGTGAGTAGGGTCCTGTAGATCTAGCATGCACCTTATCCTCAACCAAGTGGTGTAACTTGAGCATGTGAATTACACCAACGGTGACGGGCTGCTCATAAGGTTCTCCTGTCCTTCCATCCCTGACAATCATTTTACCAAGCGTTGGAATCGGTTTGTGAGTCTTTTGCATCACCTTATGTGCTTTAGCTAACAAAGTTTCATTATTAAGCTTTTCAACCTTCTTCACTCCATTATCTGACAGCCATGTTTCCAAACACAATCTAGTAGCAATACTATCAGCATCTTCCTTCTCTTCCCAATCCAACTCACTATCGTCGAGCACTATCACTTTGTTTGCAACATATCCTCTTTCTTCCAGCCATAGACTCAGGGCAAATCTGCGTGCCTGATCGATATCGGCTAACTGATCAGATTCAAATTTGTTGCCAGAGATATGGGCAAGATACATTTTAGCAGCCTCATAATCATCCTGAATCATTTCAGGTTCATACCCTTCCTGCCTAATCCATTCCCATCCACGATTACTCATCTCATCCCATGCTCTATCTATAAGCCAAGCACGCGCTAATTCGGATTCGATCTCTATCTCACTAGCACCATCAAACACAGGTGTAATAGCACGAAATCCAAGTCTCTCAGCTGCCCAACCCAAATGTGTCTCCAAAATTTGGCCTATATTCATACGACCGGGTACGCCTAAAGGATTAAGTATAATGTCAACTGGTGTACCATCCTCCAAGAATGGCATATCTTCTGCAGGAACCACTCTCGAAATGACTCCCTTATTACCATGTCTTCCGGCCATCTTATCTCCGGCGGTAAGTTTGCGTCGCTGAGCTACTGATACGCGCACCATCTTATCTACACCAGCCTTGAGATCAGAATGTTCTTCTCTAGTAAACACTCTGACACCTACCACCTTACCTTTTTCACCATGAGGAAGTCGCAGTGAAGAATCTTTCACTTCCCTCGCTTTCTCGCCAAAAATTGCGCGCAACAGTTTTTCTTCAGGCGACAATTCTTTTTCACCTTTAGGAGTAATCTTACCAACTAATATATCATTAGGGCCGACTTCTGCTCCAATACGTACAATGCCTGCTTCATCCAAATCTTTGAGTGTATCTTCACCAACATTTGGTATGTCATAAGTGATTTCTTCAGGACCTAATTTTGTGTCGCGCGCCTCAATCTCATGTTTTTCAACATGCATAGAGGTAAAACGGTCTTCTCGCACTAATCTATCTGACACCACTATAGCATCTTCAAAATTACCTCCTTCCCAAGACATGAAGGCAACAAGCACGTTTTGACCAAGAGCAAGTTTTCCACCTGCAGTACTTGATGAATCAGCTATTACATCACCAGATTTGACACGTTGGCCCTTACTAACAACTGGTCTCTGATCGATACAAGTACTCTGATTTGAACGCGAGAACCTTCGAAGTGGGTACGTATGTTCCTTCTTTTTGTGTTTGATTACCACTGCACCTCCAGTCACACTAGTAACCACACCATTATCATCAGCGAGAACTAACTGACCAGAATCCAAAGCAGCTGCGGATTCCATCCCTGTAGATACTGTCGGAACTTCTGGCCTCAATAGTGGTACAGCTTGAGCCTGCATATTTGAACCCATAAGAGCTCGATTCGCATCATCATGTTCTAAAAATGGTATCAAAGAAGCTGATATACCTACAATTTGTCTAGGAGCTACATCCATGTAATCAATATTTTCCGGAACTGCAAATATGAATTTAGAGTGTGCTCTAGCTGAGGCTCTTGGCCTAACGAATTCTGAATTATCTTTCAAAGGAGCATTAGCCTGCGCTATAACATAACTATCCTCCATGTCAGCAGAAAGATATACTACCTTGTTAGATACAAACGGCACAACCTGAACTTTGTGTTTACCACCAAATTTTTCTAAGCGTTCAAAAATTCGAGTATCTATAACTGTACCGGACTTAGTCGCCACTCGTCCAGTGTTCGGGTCGAGCACATTCTCTCGTACAGTGCGACCTACTAATGACTTGTCATTGGCATTCATCACTTTCACTACTTTACGGTATGGTGTCTCAATAAAACCAAAGGGATTAACTTTAGCATAGGACGCCAATCTACCTATCAAGCCTATGTTGGGTCCCTCCGGTGTTTCTATTGGACAAATTCGACCATAATGCGAATGATGAACATCCCTCACATCAAAACCAGCCCGTTCCCTACGAAGGCCACCAGGCCCCAACGCAGAAAGTGTGCGCTTATGCCTGAGTTCAGCTAGCGGATTTGTCTGGTCCATAAACTGAGATAGTTGACTTGAACCAAAAAACTCCCTAACCGCTGAGACAACAGGTCTTATATTAATTAAGTTGATTGGCGAGAGCGTATCTTGGTCTCGAATAGACATTCTTTCTCGCACTACACGCTCCATCCTTCTTAATCCCACTCGAAGTTTGTTTTGTACAAGTTCACCCACTGTTTTAACACGTCGATTCCCCAAATGATCTATATCATCAGCACTAATAACACCATTATTAATATCAATCATTCTTGTTATTAACTGAACAAGATCATAAGATGTAACTGTTCTACATGAAATAGGTACATGCTTGCCATGCCCCAGCTTCTGATTTAATTTGTATCGCCCTACCCTGGCCAAATTATATCGGCGATGATCACAAAGCTGTTGTTCCATGAATTCTCGCGCATTATCCAATGTGGCAGGATCTCCTGGTCGCATACGTCTAAAGAACTCTATCAGTGACTCCTCAGCTATTGTACGCTTTTTACTAAAATCCCATTCGGGCTCCTGCTTCATTGAAGCTAATATATACTGTCTTTCCTCATCTGTATCGACCTTTGAGAAAATTTTGAATAACTCCTCATCGGTTCCTTCAGTTATTAATGATTTTTCTATCCCATCATCAACAACTGCCATTGCCCGCAAAAGTACTGTCACAGGTATCGTTCTCTTACGATTGAATTTAACAGTGAGATAATCGCTTTTCTTGGTCTCGAATTCCATCCAAGCCCCTCTATCAGGAACAAGTTTTGCGCTTGACATTACTCTGCCAGAAACAGGATCAGTCTGCGCTTCAAAATAAACTCCTGGTGACCTTATAAGCTGCGAAACCACAACACGTTCAGTACCGTTGATTATAAATGTGCCCTCTTCGGTCATTAATGGAAAATCTCCAAGAAAAATATCCGAAGTAATAGGCTCAGGTACGTCATCACCAACCAGTAGAACCTTCACATATAACGGAGAAGAATAAGTAAGGTCTCTGTCCATACATTCAGATTGGTCCCATTTAGGATCCATAAACCAGTACTTCAACTTAAAATCATCTGCCTCCGGTGTATCTCCTGGAAAGTAAAGTTTCATACCACCATTAAACGACACAATTGGGGAAATCTCATCAAACAATTCCGCTAGGCCTTCAATCTGAAGCCAATCAAATGATTCAAGCTGCATCTCTATAAGCCTTGGTAGAGAATAGTTGTACGAAATACGCGCATATGATTTTTCACGTGAGGAGGTGTTCATTCTGTTTGGAGTCTCCTATTGTTTATTTTTATACAAACTAATGATACAAAAGACGCTACACCAACAAAAACAGTAACTTTGTTCCGATGTTATATTAAATTGGGCTTCCTTCTATAACTATCACCTATTTATCACACATTCTAAGCCACACAATATAAAAACATAGATAACATGCAGCCAAGCTTTGTTAGACACAGGACCACAATTCGTAACTACAACCAAACTACGAACGAAATCCTTGTTTCGTTATTTGATCTTCTAATTTGTTTTATGTTTACGTCTTGCTCTTTCTTGTTACTATTTCTTTGAATGTTGATTGTAGAGTTTCATTAGTTTCATTTAGACAAATCATACTAATCGTAACTCAACATATACACTCATAGTTAATATCGGAACTTCAGCGGCACAAACACTCATTGTACCAATGATTATTGATAATGTCAAAATATTCCATGACAATTAGAAACTAAACCATTATATCTCTAATGCGTTGACCATCGGTTACTTAAGCCAAGATCACAGTATATAATCTTCTCAACTAATGATTAACAGCCAATATATAAGATTGTTGACTACTTGTTTGTCAAATAACCTATTGATTGATCGAACTGCACTGGCCTTATTCCAAAATACCTATATACGCTATTAATTTCACAGTTGCAATCTCGCGACACATAATCAATCCAATTCGAAGTTATAGAAGATGCCCGAAATATTTTACGTAGACTAGTAATTATCCAACGCATTTGTACGACTGGCATAGAGACCAATAATCTTCTGATCCTAATAGCCTTCATAATTGATTCCAACATTTGGTCCACAGAAAGGAATTCTGGACCACCAATAGAAATGGTCTCATTATTGAACCGACTGTCTGATATGAGTCTAGTGACACAATTTGCATAATCACCTATCCAAATAGGCTGTCTTATTGATTTTCCTGATCCCGGCCTAGGAAATACCCCGGGTATAGATTTCATCAACAAAGCCAAAGTATTAGTAAACTGATCGTTGGCACCAAATATAGCCGCACTACGCATTATCGTAAACGGAACACCACTTCTCCGAACAAATTCTTCGATAACTCCCTTAATCTTAAGTATAGGATAAGCAGAGGATCGCCCTGCTCCCAAATGTGATGGGTATACAAACCTACTCACACCCATCTCTTT
>DDZT01000131.1 GCA_002346435.1 Anaerolineales bacterium UBA3001 | reverse complement strand
TTGTTGACTCGGTCAATAGTTTGGAGCATGGCACTTGGCATCGTATTAACTCCACGATAAGCTCCGCAAATGGCTCCAGAGATCGCAGCGAGGGTGTCACAATCGCCCCCACCCCACGTACTAATTCTAATTGCCTGCATTGGATCACCATTTGCCATGACCACATATGCAATTGCTGCCGGGACAGTTTCATGTGTCAACATACTAGTACCTACAAAATCATAAATGTCTTTCAGCTTGTCCTCATCTGATTTATCATTGCTCACCAGATCAACTGCCCATTCAATACGCCTAGATATTGAAGGTGTTTGATAATATCTTACTCCGGCCTCCTCCCCTATATCAGCTCCTTCCATAGCGGCTCGGACAATATCTTCTAGTCCAGAGTCTGGATTGGAAGCACTAGCTGTTGCACAAGCTATAGATGCTGCACCTGAAGTAGCGGTACTAGTACCGTGGGTAGGCATTGCCGAAATGATCGCGTATTCAGCCACTTTTTCCATATCCGGATAACCCAAATAAGCTATTGGAGCTACACGCATTGAAGACCCATTTGTCGTGCCATAGCTACCAGTTACCTGAGGGTCTCCCCCATCCATTAATGCCCTAATAGCACGCTGAGTACTTGGTCCAACCCAAGGCAAATTAAATCCGTCTGTTTCCTCTATCCAGTTCACAAGCCCATCGGCTACACCTGTAATATTAAGATCGCCAAATTTAATTACAGAAGATACTATTGCAAGCATAGCCATGGTGTCATCTGTGATTTCACCACGCTCCATTCCAGCATGAACTGTAGGATCTTCAGGAGCATCTTTAGGTTTGGTAAGATCTTGTGGCATATCACCCCACATAGCTTTGTTAGCAGCCATGCTAAATTGACCGATTATTCCATATGCATCACCCAACGCCAGCGCTGCTATACAGCCATGTATACGAGAAATCAAAGAAATATTAACCATGATAATCATCCATTTTACTATTCATCCGATCCAAAATTTCATCTAAAATAAGCGAGTACTGTAGTGCGGACAATTATCTATCAATTCTAATACTGTAACAAGTGAATATTGCGCACATTAGCTTAGTCTAGATCCTAAGCCAACTAACCACAATACAAGGAGCGCTCCTATGTCCTCAAAACCTGCCTATGATACCAAAACCATCTGGCGCCAAGATAGAGACCACTGCATCCACCCCTGGACCGATTTTTCTACATTCAAAACAGAAGGATCTATGATAATGTCCAACTCTGATGGCGCATATGTGTTTGACTCTGAAGGTAACAAATACATCGATGGCATAGGCGGTTTATGGTGCGTAAACATTGGTTATGGAAATAAGGAGATGGCAGAAGCTATAGCTCAGCAGGTGGAAGACATACCTTATTATCTTAATTTTGGTGCTCATACTACCCCACCAGCTGCAGAATTAGCAGCGAAATTAGCTACTCTAACACCAGGTACATTAGACAAAGTTTTCTTTGGTACTGGTGGGTCGCTTGCCAATGATACTGCAGTAAGAATTATACATTTCTATTTCAACAGACTTGGACAACACAATAAGAAAAAAATAATAGCTCGTACAGATGCATACCATGGTAGCACCTATCTCGCTATGTCAATGACTGGTGTTACTTTTAATCACCAAGGCTTTGATTTAGCGCCCGATCTAGTGCATCATATTCCAGCTCCACACACTTACAGACGTCCAGAAGGCATGACCGAGTCAGAATTCTGCGATGCTAAGGTAAAAGACTTAGAGGACAAGATAATAGAATTAGGTCCGGAGAATGTAGCTTGTTTTATCGCAGAACCTATTATGGGTGCTGGAGGCGTTATAGTGCCACCCAAGGGATACCACAAGCGGACAAAAGAAGTATGCAGTAATTACGAAGTACTATACATATCGGACGAAGTAATAACTGGTTTTGGTCGTCTAGGGCATTTCTTTGCATCTGAACCAGTATTTGACTTTGTGCCAGATGTAATCACATGCGCAAAAGGTATTTCTTCCGGGTATCTACCACTTTCAGCTACTATTCTATCTGAAGATATTTACGATGTCATAAGCGTACCCCAGAATGAAGGAGCACTCTTTACTCACGGCTTCACATATTCCGGGCATCCAGTTAGCTGTATAGCTGGACTAAAAAATATAGAGATAATGGAAAGAGATAGAATATGTGAACACGTACGTGAAGTTGGGCCATACTTTGAAGAACAACTCAAAACATTGTACGAACACCCAATCGTAGGAGACGTTCGCGGTAGCCATTTTATGTTGTGTATTGAGATAGTAGCAGACAAAGAAACCAAAAATCTTCTGCCCGAACACCTTGATATAGCTAAGCTCATTGCACAACAGTGCCAATCTCGTGGACTTTTCGTACGACCCATACGCAATCAAGTTGTCTTATCACCGCCACTGATACTAACAAAACAGCAGATAGATACTGTTGTATCCATCCTTCATGAAAGCTTCACAGAAATAATAACTGTGTTAAGTCGAGAAGGTATTGCTATCAACTAGCTGTACAACAGCTGTTCTAGATCACTCCTATTTTCTCCAACAGAGTGGTTGGTGTCATCGGAAGTTGATCTATACGCTGACCTAGAGCCTGCTGGACTGCATTAGCAATAGCTGGTGCCGGTGAGATAATCGGAGTTTCACCAACACCTCGAGCACCATATGGATTGCTAGGAAACGGTTTCTCGATAATTACTGCCTCGACACTAGGAACATCCAATGAGGTTGGCAACTTGTAATCCAGTAAATTGGCATTAAGAACATGCCCAAGTTCATCGTATTGATAACCTTCATATAATGCCCAACCAATGCCTTGTACTACACCACCCTGCATCTGCCCCTCCACATGACCCGGATGAATAGCCTTGCCAGCATTCTGTATTGCAGTACATCGCAATACCTTGACCTGTCCAGTTTCAGGATCAACTTCCACGTCGACAATAGTGCCTCCTCCTGCGCCAGCCCAATTTTCAACATTGACATTACCATGACCGTTAATTTGCCCTGACAATTTAGCAGCCAAATCAGCAAATGTTATGTTTTCTGATTTTCTTTCAGTAGTACGAAATACGCCTTTGCTATAGACAACACTATCTAGAGAAACAGACCACATATCTGACACTTCTAGCTGTAATTTTGTCAGTACATCACGTGCAGCTTCAACTGCAGCCAAACCAGTAGCCATTGTAGTACGACTACCAGCTGAAGTATCTGTATAACTAATAGAATCAGTGTCAACCATAGAGGATTTCACATTCTCAAATGGTATCTCTAACACATCTGCAGCCTGCATTGCAACCGTAGTACGACTTCCGGTCAAGTCAACTGAACCGGATATAAGATTGACTGTACCGTCACTGTTCACATTGATTTCAACACTTGATCGGGCTCCCCAATTGTCCCAAAATCCGATTGCAATACCACGTCCTTGATTGGGTCCGTCTAACGGTTCGTTATAATGCGGATGATCCTCTATAACACCCAATATCTCCTGGATAGCTATACTTTTGTGCAGACTACCATCTAAACGTTCAGTACCTTCACTAGCAGCATTCGCCATCCTAAACTCGACTCCATCCATCCCTATCTTTTGCGCAAGTTCATCAATTATTTGCTCACCAGCGAAAGCCGATTGTGGTGCTCCTGGGGCACGATAAGCAGCGACTCTTGGTTTATTCACTAGCACATCGTAACCATCTATTTGACCATTTGGTATATCATAAGCTGCGAACATGGCCATTGCTCCTGGATGCACTGGCGATCCTGGGTACGCTCCAGCTTCATAGCATAACTCAGCTTGAACAGCAGTAATCTTACCCAATTTAGTAGCTCCAACCTTGACTGTTATTGCAGTACCTGACCCAGGCCCAGTGCCCAAAATAACCTCTTCGCGAGACATTACAACTCTTACTGGACGACCAGTCTTTCGCGCCAATAATGCTGCAGGAGTCTCAACATAGGTAGGATTTTTACCGCCAAACGCTCCTCCAACCTCAGTAGGAATTACTTTTATTTTTGACATAGGATACTGTAGCAATTCTGACACCTGCCTGCGAGCCAAAAAAGCACCTTGCGTAGATGAATAAATGGTCAAAGTACCATCCATACCCCAAACCGCTGTGGCCGCATGTGACTCAAGATAACTTTGATGCACTGGTACAGTAGTAAATTCACGTTCGACAATAACATCCGCATCTGAGAATCCTTTATCCGGATCTCCCTTCACATGACGTATATGCTGAGCTATGTTACTTGGAGTATCGCCACTACCATCGGGTCCGTCTGTTCTTATCTGCTCATGTAGTACTTGTGTTTTATCAGACATAGCATGGCGCACGTCAAGTACAGGCTCAAGTATTTCATATTCAACCTCAATTAATTCAAGTGCGTTTTGGGCTATATCTGGTGATTTAGCAGCTAAAGCAGCAACAGCATGACCTACATACAACACTTTGTCACTGGCCAGGTTATTATCGCGCAAAAACTTGTAATTAATAGTGCTTTCACCTGCTTTTTCAGTTCTATCGTCCGCTTCTGGAAGATCGTTGGCTATTACAACCGCGAATACACCCGGTAAAGCCTCAGCTTTACTAGTGTCAATAGACACTATGCGAGCATGTGCATGCGGACTCCTAAGCACCCTACCATGCAGCAAACCTGGCAAATTGATATCAGTGCCATATAAGGCATGACCTGTCACTTTGTCTTTAGCATCCATACGTTCGGGACGCGTGCCTACAGAAATATGTTTATCCCTTTCAATCATCTTCTTACTCATTGAAGACCCTCTTTTGCATCATTCATTAATTGCGATGCTAATCTGACAGACCGTACTATCTTGTCATATCCTGTACAACGACAAAGGTTACCAGCCAACCAAAATCTAATCTCATCTTCAGTAGGATTTGCATTCTTGTCAAGCAGAGCCTTCGTAGCAACAATAAAACCTGGAGTACAATAACCACATTGAAGCCCATCTTCCAACACAAATGCCTCCTGGACTGGATGCAATTCATGTACATCAGCCAATCCTTCAACAGTGACCACATCCTTACCCTCAATTTCAATCCCCAACATTAGACAAGCATTGACAAGACGATTGTTGATCAAGACGCTGCAAGCACCACAATTTCCGTCATTACAGCCCTCTTTGCTACCAGTTAAACCTAGTGTATCACGCAAACATTCTAGCAAGCTCTGCTGTGGTTCAGTCAAAAACTCGACTTGTTGACCGTTGATAGTAGAACTAACCACCCGTTTATTAGACATATTTTCATTTACCTCTTCATGACACTTGTACAGCTCTCTTGACTGCAATATCAAGGCACCGTCTTGTCAGTACGCCTATCAGATGTTTACGCTGTGATGCAGATCCGCGCACATCTGTAATAGGACTTATAGTTTCCTTAGCTATATTAGCGGCTTTTTCCAAAAGCGACCCGCTAGTCTTCTGCCCGACCAAACTTTCAGAAACTTCAGTGGCCAACACAGGAGTTGGGGCAACAGCAACTAAAGCAATGCGTGCAGACAATATTTTGTTCAAATCACTATCTAATTCTATGGATGCACCTACTCCAGCCACAGCTATATCCATTTCGGCTCTAGGTGTAAAACGTAGGTAATGCGACCCAGAGTTGGGTCTTGGAGATGGTATCTGAATGGAAATCAACATTTCTCCTTTTTCAAGCGCGTTTTTCCCGGGAGCTATACAAAAATCCTCTATTGGTATATTACGTACTCCTTCTGATCCCACTACATTACATATAGCACCCAAAGACATCATGGCACCAATTGCATCCCCACTAGGAGAAGCATTACATAAATTACCACCAAAACTTGCCCTATTCTGAATCGCCTTTCCTCCAATGATGGTTGCTGCATCTATAATAGCTGGAAAGTTTTCCAATACCGGTGCTGATTCATATATTTGCGAACAAGGTGCTGCAGCGCCGATCACCAAACCTGAGAATTCATCATAGTTAATCTGATTGAGTTCAGGTATACCTTTCACATCTATCACAAGATCCACATCTTGGTTGCTATACCGTAACTGTACCAACAAATCAGTACCCCCAGCCAATAGAAGTGTCTTTCCACGAGTTTTAGACATCAGGGTAATTGTCTGATCAATTGTCACCGGTGCTTCGTAATCAAAAGTTTTCATTGTTATAAATGTTTTTCAAAACACAACAGATTTAAAATCAAATGTACTATCGTCAAAGTCCAAAAAACTGAATGGACACTCCACACAATAATATTGTGATGCCTGCCATAGCATGACTGTATCTAGACAACCGCGAAAACTTTGCTAAGCTCAATCCGTAACATGACACTAGAACAACAGTCAACATAGTAATAATTGTGACGACAGCAAATACAGCTGTAACTGCCACTAGTCGACCTACACTTTCCTTGGCAGCAGGATACATTAGTAAAGGTATCAATGGTTCACATGGACCAAACAGAAATATAGTAAATAATATCCACGGGGATTTATATTTTTCAGCAGATTCAGTATGCGGATGCAGATGGGTCTTATGGTGTTTGTGCAGATGATCATGCTCAAATCCATGATTATGAGAATGTGGATGCTGATGAGGCCTATTCCTTATTGCAGTCCTTATGCCCCACATTGAATATACCAATCCAAACGCAATTAAAGCCCATGCTGCAAGATTTCCTCTTATTGACTGAAGAAATGTGATATTGCTTAGTGCCACGCCAAATCCCACACCAGCAACACCCAACAATACTGAACTTAGCACATGGCCACTGCCACAAAGAATGGTGACAATAGATGTTTTTCTTAGTGACCATTGGCCTGATTTGGACATAGCTACAAACGGTAGATAATGATCAGGACCAAGTATAGTATGCAAAAAAGCAATAGTACCTGCAGAAAACAATATTACTGGTAAATCAGTGACCATAAAAATATCAACTTAAGTGTATTTGTAATTACGTCTATAGGTTATTCTAACATATGTGTATAGGTGTATTGCTATGCTACAAACCTATTCTTATTGTTCAATAACATTGACCAAACTTAAATCGCTATCATATACGAATTTTGCCTGATAAAACGGCATATTGATGTTTATCACCTTTTGAAAAAACACACTGTCCGCTTCAGGAATAGGCAATTGCATCACTTCCGACAATGAGCACCAGCTAAGTCTTCCTTCACGTTTATCTTCAACAAGAGTACCCGAAAATTCAGTTGCAACATATAGAAACATCAACCACTGCCAGTCTGGACGCGGCGAAATCTCTGTGATCAATCCTCGAAAATATAAATCGTTTACCTCTAGACCCGTTTCCTCATACAATTCGCGCTTTGCACAATCATAAGGAGACTCGCCCGGCTCCAATTTGCCCCCAGGACCCACCCACAATCCAAGATTAGGCTCTTTGTTTCTTAGCATCAAGAGTACATCCCCATCCTTGATACAGTAAACCATTGTCGCGAGTATAGGTTTCACAACTAACTCACACTATCGAACATTGATACAAACTTGTTCCAAGATGTCCCTATTGTTTCCGGGGAAATGATACCCTGTTCAGTGATCAGACCTCGAACACAATCTGCCGGTGTGAGATCAAAGAACTGATGTACCACTTTTACAAGATCCGAACCTTCAAACTCACTAATATTATCCAATATTTCATTGGGTGGCCTATGTTCAAGTAGAATAGGATGCCCCTCTATAGTGTCGGTTTGAAATTTCATGATCTCTGTAGCAATATACAATGGCTTTGCGTGTTTTTGAGCTAGCAAAGCAAGTTGGTAAGTGCCAATCTTATTTGCTACAGATCCAGTAATTCCAATACTATCTGCTCCGGTGAGGCACCAATCAGCTTCCGGCATGATCATTGCCATAGCAGAATCTAGAACAAAAGTTGTCTCAATGCCCCAATCACTGAGGTCCTGGATAGCCCACCGCGACTCTTTTGTAGGTTGTGAGTCTGTACAGATAACAGCAAACGACTTGCCTGATTTGTGTGCATGGGCGAAACATGACATAAGCGACCTACTGTAACTATGGATCATAATTGTCTCGCCATCCTGAATAAGATTACCTCCAAATTCTCCTATCTTATCTAAAGCAATGGCTGACCTATGTATAAACAGGTCAGCTCTCTTAATAATGCATGACTTCACATAATCTAACTCCGCGTCACCCACCAAACTGCGAGTGTTATCTACAATCAGACTCTTTGCATTGTGAATTGTAGCCATTGTAGGTTTCTCAGATAATAATTCCTTAGAAACCTGTTCAAGCTCAGCAAAAAGTGCGTCCAATGCCATTAGCGATTTATTCTCAGCGATTAATCTGTATGCCATCGCAGCACAATACCCAAAAGCACTGCCACCTCTAGGACGCATGGCTCTAACATCTTCTAATATATCTTCTACTGAACTAAATTTAGGCAAATCCATCACTTACCTCGATGTCGATTGACCATTAGGTGTCTCACTACTGCGTGCTATGTTGGAGATAGTGCCTTGCAACAAGAGGGAATGTATAGGATAAAGTGCATACCAATATATGAAGCCAAACAACCCTTTAGGAGCAAAATAGACAGTTTGAATTAGACGACTTGTAGTATCACTAATTTTCTCTGTCTCAAATTGAAGCCAACCATTACCTGGCAGTTTCATTTCAGCCCTCAACCTTAACAACTTAGCAGGCCATACTGATTCTACTCGCCAGAAATCAAGCGTATCTCCCACACGCAAATTTTCTGGATGTCTGCGACCCCCTCTATAACCTACGCCACCGACTATCCGGTCAATATAACCTCTCACTCGCCAAAGCCAATTCATGTATGGCCACCCATTGGCTCCACCCAGCCGGGTATATATACCATGAGTTTTTATAGGCGTTGCATTTACTACCCGTTCCCAACGCTCTATTATCATACCATCTTGGTGTTTCAGTACCGATTTTGAACGACCGCCAATAGTAGTAGATACTGAATCTGACCATGAAGTTTCTATATTACCCAACTCTATATTATCTAGCGCAGCTGATACAGATTCTAGATAATTTGTCGGAGTAATTGTAGGAAATATTTCTTGCGCATGATTGTTAGCAACTACAACCGTATTACGCAGCCCTTCAATCAAAGGCCGAGCTATTGTGGAAGGCACCGGAGTAACAATATGTACCCAGTAAGAAGACAAAGTAGGTGTAAGTACTGGAACTGGACACAATATTCTAAACAATCCGCGCAGCTTCGCATATTGCGTCATCATCTCTCCATAAGTTAGCACATCACTACCGCCAATATCGATAATTTTGCCAGCGCTCTTCATATGAGTCAGAGCTGAAGTAAGATAGGAGATTACATCAATAATAGAAATAGGCTGTACTAAGGTATAAACCCAACTAGGACAGATCATCACAGGAACACGCTCTGTTAGATAACGAATGGTTTCGAAAGAGATACTTCCAGCACCGACAATTACAGCAGCACGAAATTCTGTGACTGGCACTCCTGCCTCCCTAAGAGCATCACCGGTTTCTTGCCGAGACATCAAGTGTTTAGAAAGATTTGCATTGCGGTCACCCAAACCACCTAAATATATAATCCTAGAAATGCCTGCTCTCTTTGCTGCTAATCCAAAATTGCGAGCAGCCATTAAATCTCTCTCCGCAAAATCGACATTTCCATTCATGCTATGAATTAAGTAATAAGCCACATCTATATCCGCCATCACGCCCGACAATGTCTGAGGCTTTAGTACATCGGCTTGTACTATGTCAACTTTATTATGCCAATTTCTACCAACAACATCACTAGAATCTCGAACTAAAACCCTCAGGTCATAGCCTGATTTAAGCAGACTGGGGACTAGACGCCCTCCAACATAACCAGTCGCACCAGTTACTAAAATTGATTTTGGTTTAGTCATGATTGAATTGATACCTATTGATATACACTATATTTCTCGCGAATCATATGCCCAATGCAGTAAAGCTTGGCGCTGTTTCGGTCTGCAATCAAGATCACCATACGCACAATTTTTCCTAATTTGTCCCACATGTCTAGACATTTGTCGCCAGCGCCTGATTTGACGATCATCGTCCACACACCTACGACCAAAATAATATCGACAGTACCATTGAAACCATCCACGTGGATCCTCATAATGTATCCATCCCTTATCTCTCCAGATACTCAAGGACTGTGAAGCATTTACACCAAAATAGTTCAATTTTGGGTCACGTTTATGAGCAGACAAACGTGCGCTTTCAAACCAATCTGCGGGAAATTCCTTGATGCAGTCGGTCATATATTTGCCTCCAAACACTCCCATTTGCAACATTGATTTTGGTGACAATTGAGGCATGAATTCACAATGAAAATTAGTGCCAGATGGTTCTGTCAGGTAGTATCTATAGTTTTTTTGCATTAAATCATTTACCACTATCAGTCGTTTTACCATAGCTTATTACCATGCCAAATGTATTGCACAATATTTGCCTCATTTGTTTCAAATACTAACTAATTATAGGAAGATCCATCAGACTTTCACTGATTTCCCACAATCGTGCAGCATCACCCATATGCTTTGCTCTATTCGCCGGCTCTCTTGATTTACAATTGACAAAATACTGGCCAGTAAGACCTTCCGCCTCCTCGGACAAAGATGCCCACACTAAAGTCTCAGCACCCTTAACATCGGATCGCTGCATGGGCGTGCTTAGAAACCAACCAAGACGGGTGAGAAAATCATTGTTTTTGCTAAAACCGGTACGTACCCAACCAGGATGTACTGCATTGACTGTCACCTGTGATTTTCTACTTAAGTGCGCTAAATGACGAGTGAACAATACATTGGCAAGTTTCGACTGAGCGTACGATCGCCACCCCCAAAGATATCGGTGTTTACGCAACTGCAAGTCATCCCAATATATTCGGCCCATTCTATGACTAACTGAAGCAGTATTGACTATCCTAGACGGAGCACTTTGCAATAACAAATCATACAAAAGTGTAGTGAGAGCAAAATACGCATTATGGTTAAGTGCCCACGTACGTTCATATCCTTCATGAGTAATCTTCCGCTGCTTAAATATTGCTCCAGCATTATTTACAAGCACATCAAGCCTACCGTATCTATTTCTATACCGATCAGCTAAATCATGAACATCGGACTGCAACATCAAATCGCAGATTTCTCCACACACCATACCTGCTCCATTCATCTTTAGTAATCTCGACACCACACGTGTAGTACGCTCTTCACTTCTACCTACCAACACGAGGTTTGCTCCTGCATTGACAACATGCTCTGCAAACCTCCTGCCAATACCCCTAGTCGCACCTGTTACAAGAACAAACTTTCCAGACATATTACGCTGAGTAAACATTTCTATATAGACACACTTGACTTACGCATAAGTTTACCCAAGTCAAATTCTTTTACCAACTATAACTAAAACATAATACAACAAAGCACGTTTGCTATCCATGAAAATAGACTCTCAAACTATTTATCTTCTAGCAAATGTGACCACTACATGCTATAATTATAGTGGTTTGTGTAATTATTCACAAATAAAACAATCAATTTACTGAAGTGTGTCAAGGAGACTCCATATGACATATGCAGAAAAAATATTGGTAGCAACGACAGTGCTACTTCTCGCAGCTTGCAGTAGCACACCAGAACCACTAAATATGACACTTGTAGCGACAGATATAGCTTATGATGCAGACAATATAAGTGCTGCAGTAGGCCAAACAGTGAATATAGAGTATGTCAACAACGGTGCATTGGAGCACAACTTTATAATCGATGAATTTGGCATAGACAATCTACTTCAATCTGGCGAGTCAAGCACAATTTCTTTCACTCCAGATCAAGCAGGCACATATGAGTATTACTGTAATGTGGCTGGACATTTAGAAGCAGGAATGAAAGGAACAGTAACAGTTTCTGAATAATATATACTGCAGCAATTTATATACAGTAAGCTAAGATAGCGCCACTGCTTCACACCAAAATGACATTCATCAACCAACGTTCGTTTATTATTAGCGGAATATCAGTTCCGCTAATAATAGCTTTAACACTGTTTAGAGATGGCATAAGTTTATTAGACACAATATTGGTCTTAGGGTCAATAGCCGTGTTCATTTGCATAAGACTATTACTAAAACCAACTAGCAGTTCGCTAACAACCACAGATGCTGTTAAGACAGCACTAGACTCAGGCAAACCTACTCTGATTGAATATCAGTCGGAATATTGACTAGCTTGCATGGCACTGGAGCCTGTCGTGAACAGGCTAGAAAGCTCTATGTCTGACACAGTAAACTTCATCAAGATAAATGTCAAAGATCATGTAGCAGATGAACTATCAAAACAACTCGACCTTGAAGTAACGCCAACTTTTATATTTTTTGGTCGTGATGGAATAGAGCAATGGCGCAGCCTAGGCCATTTGGACCCCAGACGCGTCAAGAAAAGTATGCTAGCCTAACTTAATATCATCCAGACGAGTCTCATTTCTCATCTATTATTTCACTAGCATCAGATGTCATTTCAGAAATCTGCTCTTCTGAGAACCCAACCAAACGCTTAGCAGATGCATTCACAAGCCTAGTGCTTTCAGTCTCTTCAGGCCCAAGTCTAATCAAAGGTATATTCACTATTGAAGACATATTAGATGATTCATCAGACTCTGATGAATCATCAGCATATTTTGCTTTAAACTCCTCTAAAGATTGTTTAGCTGCTATGTAAGCATCCTCAAAATCTTCGCCAGTTTGATCAGCAAGCCAATGTGCCCATTTAATACCAAAACGACCATGTACTATTTCATCTGCCATTTCATAGTCTTTCAACAGT
>DDZT01000083.1:5011-18417 GCA_002346435.1 Anaerolineales bacterium UBA3001 | reverse complement strand
CAGAATGATAGAATCATACATACCCGGGCCGCTAGCTCAATTGGCAGAGCAGGGGCCTTTTAAGCCCTTGGTTACAGGTTCGAGTCCTGTGCGGCTCACTCCCGGAGTAACAATGCTACATACTTTGCAATCAACTATTAGCAAAGTATGTATTTACAACAAACTATTTTTGTACAAATAATAGTGCATAATAACAAATTGCTAGTTGTTGGTGGAGCTTCATCTGATATCCTGCACCTCCAAGATGGCATTGCCAAATGTGCAGGAGGAGCTGGAATGTATACTGCTGTAGCAGCAACTCATTGCGGCGCCGATACTACATTGTTTGGTCCGCGTCCAAATGCATACCCCAATCACCTAACCATCGTTGATGATTATTTGTCCGATTGGATAGGTCCAATTGTCCCTGCAGATCAACTTCCGGAATTTGAAATTTCATATCGGAACAACAAAACCGAATATCTAACTATGTCACTCAATTCCGAAGACAATCTCTCATCTGAAATGTTGCCTAAAGACATGTCAAATTTTTCTATAGTACACGTGACTCCGATAGGCAACGCAATAAATCAATTGTCCTTCATTAAGGCCTGCCGAGAGAAAGGTGTCAAATGTATTTCCGCTGGCACAGGTTTGTTCAATGCAAAGGAACAAACACAAGCAGTCAAAGATGTGATTAAACACAGTGATTATTTTTTCATGAACTCATATGAGGCTGAATATATTTTTGGCTCTATAGACTCTGCAACAACGCAAGTTGGGAAAGTTCTTTATATCACTTTAGGCGCAGATGGTGCTTGCATCATTCAAGGCTCTCATCCCACATTTATTCCTACTGATTCAACTATAGAGATAGACCCAACGGGCGCAGGAGACACTTTTTGTGGAGCCACTCTAGCTTACTTGCTTCAAAACAAACATCCTATCATGGCAGCACGACAAGCAGTTGTCACATCGACTGCTATGATCAAAGATATCGGCCCCAAAACACTTTTCTCTGACAAACCACCTTTGGAAGCACCACTCGATATGCGTGTCAATCTCAACAACACACAAATACAAAAGGTTGCCGACAAGATTGCTTTATTATCAGAAGTATCCCCTTTCCAATTTATGAGCCCAGTACTACCCCCGATTGATCATCCCAAAACATTAGAATATTTCTTTGCAGCCACAGTTCATCAGTTTAGCTTTTGGTCTACACATGATCAAAAATACGACCAACCATTACTAGCCCCATTGGGTGGAACTATGCACAAAGGGTCCGATTACTTATGGGAGTCTTTTAGGCTAGCTTTAGAAAAAGATGAGAATTTCTGTTCTCCAGAAAGACAAGCTAATTTGAGCATAAACGAATTCACGGAAATCCTTAGAGATGATAATGGAAACAACCCAATGCCGGCACTAGAGTTACATCTGGAAGAATCACGAAGGTATGGTAAAGATATGCTTGCACTTGGATTAACCCCGAACTATATAATTGAAAACGTTATCAAATCCGCCAACCCGCTACAAACCTTCATAAAAATTCTCGATAATGTTGGAGGATACAAAGAGGATCCATTGCGTAAAAAAAGCGGATTGCTAGCTCTGATATTAAATCAACGACCAGAGCAATTCCTCACTATACAAGAGCATGAACAAGTAGACCCAGTAATAGATTATCATGCCATGAGATTATGTTTACGGGTTGGACTAATAAATGTGCTTGACGAGAAACTGAGTGTAAAGCTAATTGATAGGAATATAGTATCACCATCTGAGGAATGGGCAGTGCGATATGCTGCCTATCGTGCAAGAGAACAAATAGTCGAACTATCAGGCAAAAGTGAAGGTGCTGTAGACTACTTCTTTTTTAATGCACGTAATAGTTGTCCTGAAATGACAGAGCCTATATGTGAATTTTGTCCGATTGACTCAATATGCAATCATCTAAAAAACATGTTTCAACCTGTTTTACGTACAACATTCTATTAGCAATTTATCTGCTTAGATTGATACACGTGATGCGCAAAGAATTAGCGATTAACTTTTGTTCTCTTTGACCCATAGCAACAAAACCACCAATGCTAATATATTGAGAACAGCAGCGGCAATACCACTTGCCCCAATACCAAATGGCAACAAAAACCCTCCCATTAAAGCTCCTAGCATACGACCCAACGAATGTCCTGCTATGTTAGCGCTCATAACACTAGCACGTGCCACAGGCATCAACTCGGTCATCAATGGCAATATGGCAACAACCGCAAATTCAAAAGTAAGATAAACCAAAAACAATCCAATTAGTGCTCCTGTCTGGCTTGTACCTAACAAAGGTAGAGCCAGGTAACTCAACACGCTTAGACCTATTCCCCACCCTACCGTGAGTCTTTTCCCATATCTATCAGAAAATGCTATTACACCACCTTCACCAAGCAAATCCGCAACACCTATAACTACTGTCGCCAAACCTATAGCTGTCAAAGTCATACCAAATGTAACCTCCAACCAAGAAGCAAATACCACATTTAGGCTTTCATTCGCACCTGCAGTAAATACACCTAGCATCAATCCAGCAAGCACATTGCGATTGGAAAGAACAGTTTTCCAATGAGAAAACATATTACTAGGTTGATCGCCGGCACTTCTTTGGTTGGACAGCGTTTTCAACAACATTATCCCAGAAAGAATGCCAAAAATAGCTAGAAACATAAAAGGACGCGGTAAACCAATTTCTGGAGATGGCGCTCGCGCAAGCATCCAACCTACAAGTGGCACTCCTATTAACATAGCACCAGCCCAGGCTAGCTCAGTAATCGCTAACACGCGCCCTCGTTGTGCATATGGAACCCGCTCCGATATATACGCCTGATGGGCAGGCTGATACAGAATTTGTGCCAATATACCTAAGAATAAAAAAGCTACAAATATCCTATATCCTGGCCACAATGCCATAGCGGCCAATGCTGCTGATATCACAAACATGGCTGCAACCATGATGTTCCGCCTACCATATCTATCAGAAAGTCTTCCAAAAACTGGAGCCAGCATTGCCAATGCAGAACGTAAAGACAATAGTTGAATAAGAGTTTCTACTGGTACTCCAATCCCACGACTAAAAGCTGGCAAGAATGGATATAGCATGCGCACTGCCGTATTGATTGTGAGGCGAGCAACTATAGTAGCAAATACCTGCATACCAAATGGAGTCTTATTGTTTGTACTTGTCATATCCTTAATTAGGTTCTACTGCTATGACAACAATGCCAGTATTAGAGCGCTCAAGCATTGTCGTACAAGTATGATTGTTTACTGTGCCATTCCCATGCGGTGCGCAGGATATTGTCCAACCGTGAATTAACAGGCTCCCAGCCAAGCTCGCGCTTGATTTTCTCGTAACTAGCTACCAATCGAGTCGCATCCCCATGACGTCTACCATCTAGATTAACAAGAATATCATGACCGGTTACTTCACGTGCCATTTCGATAATTTCCTGATTAGAATATCCTCTACCAGAGCCTAAGTTATAAACAAGGGTATCATTGTGTTCCAGAGAATTCGCTGCCAAAAGGTGCGCCTCAGCCAAATCTACTACATGTATATAATCACGTATACAAGTCCCATCTGGGGTTGGGTAATCAGTACCATACAAATTCACGGAGTCGGCCTGCCCAAGTGCGACTTGCAGCACTCTTGGTATTAAATGAGTCTCGGGGTCATGTGCTTCTCCTCGGCCAGGCAATGCACCACAAGCATTAAAATACCGCAATACAGCAAAGCGTAATCCGTAAATCTTTTGATACCAAGACAACATACGCTCAACAATATACTTTGTTTCACCATAGACATTTGCGGGATCAATCAGACTATCTTCAGTAAGCGGTTGGTCACTACTAGCATAGACTGCTGCTGTAGAAGATAGTACAAATCGATCGCATCCTGACTCAGCAGCTAATTCAATAACATTGTTTGAATAGGATACATTAGTGCGAAAATATAATCCGGGTTTTTCCATTGATTCTCCTGCTTCAATGAATGAAGCGAAATGAAAGACAATGTCAAAATGTGCGGACGTCAGCGCATCTCGTAAAGTTTTGCGGTTTCCTATATCGCCATTAACGTATCTTGCGCCAGACGGAATAGCCGACAAATGACCACGTGAAAGATTGTCATATATGGTTACTTGATGACCTGAAGTCAACAAAATCTCAGCTGTAACACTTCCTATATAACCAGCCCCTCCGGTCATGAAAACATTCATTGTTCGACATCCTCAAGTTTTAACTTAGCACTCCCTGCGACCAATCTTTTTATACCAACATCATCAAAGGCCACGATTACTAGTTCATCACCTGACAAAAGTTTACTTTCAATGACAATACCTAATCCAAAAGTATCATGGGACACCTTCTGCCCCGAGCTAAATTGTATATCAACAGGTGAACGTACAACCTTTGAGACCGATTGCGACTTGACAATATCTGTGCGCGACCAATCTGTTTTATTACTTAGACTTTTTATGCTAACATCTCCCGTTACAAGCTCCATCGGTAAATCCTTCAAAAAACGTGATGGGATCCCGCTAGAACTGTAACCAAAATTGTATCGACGGAAAGTGTACGAAAGATGAATTACCTGCTTAGCGCGCGTCAGACCCACATATAACAGACGTCGCTCCTCTGCCATTTCTTCTGGTTCATCAAATGATCTCCTATGCGGTAGCACTCCATCATTTAATCCCACTATAAATATTAATGGGAATTCAAGACCTTTAGCGGCATGCAAAGTCATCAACGCAGGAGCACCACTACCGTCCAGCTCCACACCTAGGCTATCCACATCTGCTACTAAAGACACCTGCTCCAATACATCACCTAAATCACTGTCATCGAAACCTAGAAATACTTTACGCAGCTCTTCTACATTCTCCCACCTATCACGAGAGGATTCCTTTCCGGATTTGATGAATTCCTCATAGTTAGTATCATGTATTATCAAATCTAACAGCATTCCCACCGAAGCACCATCTTCCAGCATATCAAACCATCCTCTCAACAACAAACCAAACGCTGCTAGAGGGCGCGCAGTCCGAGCACCAAGTGCGTTATAGTGTTCCCCATCAGACCCATGATCTGTCAACTTTAGAATTAACCTAGTAGGATTAACATTTAATTTCTCACAGTACTCTCTCAATGCAGTATACGTTTGACTGCCTATGCCACGAGACGGTACATTAATAATTCTTTCGAGGCTGACTGTATCAAGCATGTTATAAATAAGACGTATGTATGCAAGCAAATCCTTGATTTCACGCCGAGCATAAAAACGTGTTGCTCCCAACAATCTATAAGGCATACCAGCACGAACAAAGGCTTCCTCTAAAGCTCTGGATTGAGCATTAGTGCGATACATTACAGCACATTCGCCCGGCCTGATTTTTTTATTTATAGAATTTGTATTGATTGTATCTACAACGAACCGAGCTTCTTCCTCTTCATCATATGCTTCATGTACATTTATTTTGTCTCCGCCAGCAATATCGGAAAATAGACGAATATTGTCACCACTGTGATTCTTATCTATCACTGCAGTAGCTACGTCAAGTATTGTCTGTGTCGACCGGTAATTTTTTCGAAGATAAATTATTTCTGCTTCAGGATAATCAGTCTGGAAACGACGTACATTGCGATAGTCAGCCCCTCTCCATCTGTAAATTGACTGATCGGGATCTCCTACAACAAACAAATCTCTATACTGTCCTGACAACAACCTTAACAATGTGTACTGAGCAAGATTCGTGTCTTGAAATTCGTCTACTAATATTTTCTGGTAAAGATGCTGATAATGCTTCCTGACTACTGTATTATCTCGAAGTAAGAAAACAGCTTCTGCAAGTAAGTCATCAAAATCGAGAGCATTATTCTGCTGCAATAGATACTGATAACGTTCATATACGCGGGCCACAATTTCATAATAATAGGAGTCTCGACTGAATTCTGACACTCCTATGAGGTCGTTTTTGGCAGTGGAAATAGTACTATGTATGCTATGTAGTTTATATCTCTTATCATCAATATTATGATGATGCATAGATTGCTTGATTAACGCACGTTGATCAGCACTATCATATATAACAAAGTCTTTTGATCTTGCAGAATTCTCTGACTCCTGCCTAAGCAGTCTAGCACATAAAGAGTGAAAAGTGCCAACATTTCGTACCTGAAACTTAGAATCAATCTGTGACTCTATACGACTACGCATTTCTTTTGCTGCCCTGTTGGTAAAAGTAACTGCTAACAATCTATGGGGTAACAATCCCTCAGAAAGAAGATATGTAACTCGTTGGGTCAATACCCTAGTTTTCCCAGATCCAGGCCCTGCCAATACTAAAACTGGACCAGGACCAGCATTAACAGCCTTTTGCTGCTCAGAATTTAATCCACTAATATCATTCATGTTGAAATCTCAAAATTATATGAGAATTCTATCATGCCAAGAACAACCAAATATGGTGATTACACAAACAGGTCTAAGTATGTAGACTATTGTCAGTGAAAATTCACTTAGGGCATAGCTGCAGAAATGGCACTACATGCTGGACAGCTCTGATTCGGTCTAATTAGAGAATATCCAGCTTGCGGATCATCTTCCATAGTTTTCAATATCGCAAAATCTACATTGAAAATAATAAACAAACGAATGTTACCAGACTGTCTGGCTAGGGAGACTGCCTGACCCAAATATTCTGCATGTTGTGCAACCGTCAAATTTATTGCACTACTCGGATTCCAAGAAAAAGCTGACGGCAGATATCCCCATTCTTCACCACTAAGATATCCTATTTCGGTCAAGCAAATGGAACGTGCCCCTCCAAGAATAGCACCATAAGTGTCTAACATGCCTTTAAAATAGCGTGTGTAGTGTTGTGAACTCCCACGAGGATCACCTGAGGTGGCACTTGGAGGTAACAGACCTTCATTATAATGCATGCCCACACAGTCAAGATAATTAAGCGCACCTGCGTTGACCATAGCCTGCAAGAAAGGTTTATCATCACAACCGTACACAGATCCGATAGAACCACATCCACCAGAAAAAGCACCAGTAGGAGAAAGTGCTGCGCTTACCACCATTGTATTCGGGTTTGCTGCTTTTATTCTAGGATATGCTTTCTTGAGCAAAACCGTATAATTGGCGCCGCCCATCTGATCAGCGGGCCACTCCCTATCAAGGTTAGGTTCATTCCACACCTCAATAGCATCAGCACCAAGAGAAGCAACTCTTTCAAGGTACTGTATAAATTGCTCCTGATAGTCAGGAGCAGTTATGCGATTATGATTAGCATTATCTTTGATGCTTACCAAAATCTTCAGTCCATTGTTATGCGCATTATTAATATCACCCTCAATTGTGGCACCCGCAAGATCATAATTTTGTATCTTTACCCAACTCATTTTCATCGCTTGCATTTTATCCAGTGCTAGTAATCCGCCATGTATTACTTGACCACCCAAACCAAATCCACCGCTACTAGCCACGATCACTGGAGCTGTAGTGGCAGTAGGATTAGTCACAGCAACAGTAGGTTCAACAGGCTGGGCAGTAGGTACAGCGTCATTTGATTCCACTACGGGTGTATCACTTGGTACAACCTCAGGAGATGATGTAGCAGGAATATCAGTAGCAGGCTCAGTGAGTGTCGGTTCTAATTCAACCTGAGCTGTATCTGTAGGTTCTGCTATAACTTTTGTATCATCACTCGCAACATCATTGGCCGAAACTGAATCAACAGGTAAAGTTGATTGATCAGCAACTATCTCTGCTGCAGTCTTGGTGTCCGCATCACTACCATCCAAACCTCCCAAAGCCCAGAATAAACCAAAAAAAGTGCCCGCACCAACCAGTACTGTTAACACAACCCAGATAATGGCTAAACTACGAACCTGACTTGTTGATACTTTATTATTTGGAGATGGCTGCTCAGACATTATGTTAGTACCTCTTTTACACCTGAATTTACAAATTTCACAATCAAGATTCTAAATTTCAACAATGTTACCGTATACAAAATTTAGGCTGGCGGATAATAACATGTCATAATGTTTTTGACAAATACATATAAGCCTTATACACGTTATAATATATTAACATTATAGATAAAACTGCCAACTATACAACCATGTTACCCACTAATTCTGTTCTAACCACATCGCTACTAATATTTACATTGCGAGTTGGAAACATAGCCCTAGACACATTACGAGTTATGCTAGTAGTACAACGTAAACGTGTCTTAAGCGCACTAGTAGGATTCTGTCAGGCTCTAATGTGGATAGTAGTAATAAAGTCCGTACTTGAAAACCTAGAAAATTTTTACAGCATAGTAGCTTATGCAGGTGGATATTCGGCTGGCATACTTGTAGGAATGGCTTTGGAAGAACGCCTTGCCATAGGATTTAGCCATGTTAGGATCGTAACTTCAGAAAATGCTCGTCAAATGTCTACAGCCCTCCGGACATCTGGTTATGGCGTCACTGAGTATGTTGGTCACGGCAAAGACGGTAGAGTCCTTGAAGTAAATGTAATTGCAAAACGTCGCGATCTGTCAGATATTGAAGAGATTGCTTCGAGAATAGATCCTAAATGTTTTATAACATCAGAGGCCATCAATCCGATGCGTCGCGGACATTGGCGCGTTACATAAATCAATTTTTCATAGCTGTATTTACATCATCAAACAAAGTTGCTCCTACCGCAGACAACATCTTGCGTTTTTCATGATCGACAGCAATTCCCTTAGCATATAAAGAGCTTTTAACGCCGAAATCACGCAATAAACCTAAGACCTCGCTAACAGATTCTATGCTACGCGCCGAATCCTCAAAAACTGTTACAAACAACTCTTTCCCTACTAAATCAGACAAAGGACCACTCAATCTTCCTTTTTTAAGAAACGTATTGGCAGCCATTAACCCGGACACTTCATCCTCTGAGATTGCAGCAGCAATGGCTGCTAAAGCATGTATTAGAGCAGGCTTAATAAAACTGTTTGGGTCGTCCCCAGTCTCCCAAGCCAACCATTCAGTCCTTCCTGACCCTATCATTGGTATTGATTCTAATCCAACTAATTCGACCGCTAACTCTGCTTCGGGAGAATAATAATGTGCCTCGTCATGAACTCCTCTGGGGGCCAATGATGGTCGCGCAGTAAATACAACTGGTCTGATTTCTTTTTTGAGTGATGCCGACAATAAGTTTTCGCAATTACTACTTGATAAAACTGGAACATCATATTCAACAATCAAAGAACTAGTCTCAAAAAGTGATGGGATTGAATATGTTTTTACGAAATTCACACTACCAAGCGCATAATTCTGAAATATCGCCATGGTACGTGATTTCTCTATATCTCGAGCATTCGACAAAATATGATCTATTAGCACACGGATTGGGTCATGGACTTTTGGATCACACGTCGAACGAATAATTCTGTCAAACACCCGCGAAGCCGCCAATGCCGGCAAATGTGTCTCGCTTGGTTTTATATCCATAGCTACTTCGCGTGCTAACTGCGAGAAATTTACTTCCGGCCTAGGAATTCCTGATGTTTTCACTATATCTAGAGCATCTAACACTGATTCAGAAAAACTTATGTCAGGTATCTTCCTAGCAACCGCTAAAAACAATCCGGATAAGCATATAGCGCACATATCCCATTCATTGGTAATACCATGAGCTTCGAATACCTGTGCTGCTGACTGGTGAGAATTACTATCTTTCCATCCCATTGCCCGCATAAAGTAATTGATTGTACGAGAAAATGATTCCCGGTAACCGCCCGGATATATCAATACATTATCAATGTCAAGAAGATACAAATTGTGTCTCAACGCTTTCTCCGCTGCAGTTCCTTTTCTACCGACTCTAATGTCAATCCGCATTGCACCAATAGCACAATTACATGATACAGAAGATCAGCGGTTTCTGAGACAACACGTTCATCACCTTGGCCTTTTACCGCTAATATAAGCTCTACTGCCTCCTCACCAATCTTCTTAGCAATTTCATCTTCATCAGCATTAAATAAGCTAGTAGTATATGAGCTATCAATCGGATGCAATTTCCGTTGCTCAATAATTTGCTGTAGTTCGTAAAGAAAACTCATATTTGTTCACCTTATTCCATTTAGGGACTAGATTGCTTTAGATTCTTTCGAGCATATGTTTCCATGTTAAATAAACGAAAAGCAAGTTGTACACCAGGCCCAATTAGTATTGCAAACAATATAGTACCTACTCCTAATGGACCACCTAACATCCAGCCAATAAGTACTGCTGTTGATTCAATGATTCCCCGAGCGGTGCGCACATCTAGCGGAGTGGTACGAGCAATAGCCATCATCAAACTATCACGTGGTCCAGCTCCTGCATTAACTCCAATATATATCGCACTACCCAAACTCATAGAAATCACACCTACAGCCAAAAATAACAATTGTAAAGGTAAATTAGCATTGATTTCTGGTATTAACGACAGAAACAAATCCAACCAGGGACCTATGCTCATAATGTTAGCTACAGTACCCCAACCAATTGGCTCCCGCAAAGTAAGTGCTAGCAAAAGCACAGTCGCAGCCACCATGACCGTAGCTGTACCTGGAGTAATGTTAAACATTCCTGCAAGTGCGACTTCTAAAACTGCCCACGAAGTGGCTCCAATGTTCGCACGAATTACAATAGCAATTGCACAAGCAAAAAAAGCAAAGCCCACTTGGATGATGGTAAAATCCCGCAGAAATTTCTTTATTACAGGCTTTCGAAAGCTATTCAATCGCGTAGCTCCAGAAAAAAACAGGACACTTCTCCAGTATGACAAGCCGGGCCACTTGGATTAACTCGCACAAGAATAGTGTCTTGGTCACAATCAACCAATAGTTTGACCACTTTCATAACGTTCCCTGAGGTTGATCCTTTACGCCAAATTTCTTCACGACTCCGACTCCAAAAATGGGCTTCGCCTGTCTCTTTGGTTAATCTAATTGCCTTAGCATTCATCCAGGCAACCATTAGAACTTCACCTTCTGCATCATCTTGCACAACAGCGGTGATCAAACCATTCGCGTCAAATTTGAGCTTTTCCATGTTTACAACCTCACTGCAATACCAGCTTCGGATAAGAATTGTTTAACTTCGGATATCGTCAATATTTCGTCATGGAACACAGAGGCAGCAAGGGCTGCGGACGCACACCCGTCTCCCAATATTTCAGCAAAGTGAGAGATTTTACCAGCTCCACCACTGGCAATCACAGGAACATTAACAAGATTTGCAACCGTGTGCGTTAATTCCATATCGAAACCATCCATTACTCCATCAGTATTCATACTCGTGAGCAATATCTCACCTGCTCCTAAAGACACACCGCGGTCTGCCCATTCCAACACATCTATTCCGGTATTTTCTCGCCCTCCACTAACAAAGACTTCCCATTTTTGTGCACTTAATACACTGTCATCGTTCTTTGTTGCCCTTGCATCAATCGCAAGTACGATGCATTGACTACCAAAACGCTCTGAAGCATCAACAAGCAGTTCTGGATTGGCTAGCGCCGCCGAATTGATACTCACCTTATCAGCACCAGCCAAAAGAAGATCACGCATATCACTAACGGTTCTTATACCACCACCGACGGTAAGTGGCATAAATACTTGGTCTGCCACGGAACGAACTATATCAATCACTGTCTGATGTCCCCGATAAGTTGCAGAAATATCCAAAAATACAAGTTCGTCTGCACCCATTCGATCGTAAATACGTGCTTGTTCAACTGGGTCACCTGCATCGCGCAAGTCAACAAAGTTGACACCCTTTACCACACGACCATCTTTTACATCAAGACAAGGGATGATTCGTTTGGCTAACATTTACTTTGCCGAACATTGTCCAACAACTGATCGAGATCAATCTTACCTTCATAAAGTGCACGACCAACTATTGCTCCAGCCAGTCCAGATGATTGGGCGTCGAGCACATCCGATGATGTATTCACACCTCCAGAAGCAATTACGTTTAATCCAGTTCTTTCAGCCAGTGAGATAGTCGCTTCTAGATTTAGACCAGTACCAACCCCATCACGAGATATATCTGTGAATACCATCCATCTTACACCCTGAATCTTTAAACGTTCGGCCAGTTGCACCACTGTATATGTTGTCTCTTCCTGCCAGCCCTTCACTTTCACCACCCCATTGCGGGCATCAATACCAATCACAATTTTTTCTGAACCAAACAAAGCTAGGGCTGTATCAACAATTTGAGGACTGGTTACTGCAACGGTTCCTAAAACCACCCGACTTACGCCCAAATCAAGTACATGTTGAATTGAATCTAAATCCCTTAGTCCACCTCCAAACTGTACTCGAGCTCCAGATTCAATGACTTGGGACAAAGCTTTCATATTAGCTAAACCCGAATCACCAAATGCACCATCCAAGCTAACCACATGTAACCAATCTGCCCCTAAATTCACCCAACCTTTGGCAGTATCAAGCGGATCAGTAGAGTACGTTGTTTGTTGATCAGGGTCTCCCTGTCTCAACCTTACCACTGTACCATTACGCAAATCAATCGCCGGATAGACTGTAAAATCTGACATATGTGTTATCCTTTTTCTACAAAATTTCGCAAAATCTGCAAGCCAATATCTTGGCTCTTTTCCGGATGACATTGAATCCCATACAAACGATTACGACCAATAATTGAGCAAAATCTGGCTCCATACTCAGTATACGACAAAACATCACTCAAATTAGTTGGCGTGCAGAAATAACTATGATTAAAGTATGCATAGCTTCCCGTATATACACCTTCCAACAAGGGATGTTCAATAGTTATATCCAATTGATTCCATCCTGTGTGTGGTATGCGAATGTCACTATCCTTAAACCTAGTAACAGATCCCGGAAGCAAACCTAACCCCCTATGACTACCCATTTCATCACTAGTTTCAAATAACATTTGCATCCCAACGCATATTCCTAAGAACGGTCTTTCCAGGGCCAAAGAACGCACAAGTTCCAGAGTGCCGCTCTCGCGCAATCCATTCATACAATCACCGAAGGACCCCACGCCAGGTAGCACTAGCTTATCTGCTGATACTATCACATCCGGATCTCGCGTCAGTGATACATTGGCACCAACTACAGCCAAAGCCTTCTCCACTGAGCGCAGATTGCCTACACCATGATCAATTAATGCAATATGACTTTTCAAGATAAGTTATTTCCCCTCATAGATCAATTAATGTAGTCTTTGATCCATAGTCACAAACTACCTTTAGTACTGGGAACTATATTCATCCTTCGATCATCTAACTGAGTTGCAGTATCCAGGGCTAATGCCAGAGCTTTGAAAAGCGCTTCAAC
>DDZT01000083.1:0-4627 GCA_002346435.1 Anaerolineales bacterium UBA3001 | reverse complement strand
ACCGACAAAGATTCAAAAAAGTGTTTGATCAAACTAGTGGGTAAAGCTCCTATAGTTGAGGTATGCCATTGAGCCTGCATAACAGTATACGGTCGGCCTGACAAATCAATAACTACGTTAGCCAACGCCTCATCCATAGGTACAAAGGCTGTTCCCATTCGCATTATCCCCTTACGTTCTCCCAAAGCCTGGTCAAAGGCTTGCCCCAACACAAGCGCAGTGTCCTCTATGGTATGGTGCACATCAACATCTAAATCACCCTTAGTATTGATGTTAAGATCAAACAAACCGTGGACAGCAATATGAGTAAGCATATGATCTAAAAATCCTATGCCAGTCGATATATTATGCTTACCACTACCCTCTATATTTAGAGCAATCTCGATTTTAGTCTCAGAAGTTTTCCTATTTACAGTAGCTTGTCGCATTCATTACCTCCATTCACCTTTTTTATATGGTGGTTTTTCACTTACACAATTATTCATTCACTTGTTGAAAATCCTAGACAATACTGTCGCTAAAATATCAGTATGCTGCGGAAGTCCTACGGAAATCCGAACATGATCCCGTAATCTGGGTTTATCAAAATAACGCACAAGAATACCTTCTGCACTCAGGTCTTGATGTAAACCCGAAGCACTAATACCTTTCACCTGACAAAGCACAAAATTACCGTGGCTTGGATAAGGAAATACTAATGGCAATCTGCTAAGCATTTGAGACAAACGCTTGCGCTCCGACCTGATTTCCGAAACTACTTGTAAAAGATTGCTACTATCAGCTAACGAAACCAGAGCCGCTTCAGTTGCAGCAACACTAACATTGTAGGGTTGCTTTATCTTCCAAAGTTCTTTTAACAAATCTACAGAAAATGCGCCGTAACCTACCCTCAGCCCAGCCAAACCAGCCCACTTACTAAAAGTCCTCATAACAATCAAGTTTGCATGTTTCAATACCCAATGTAGACGAGAGTTTTCAATACCAGCAAATTCAATGTATGCTTCATCCAGAATTACAATAATTGGTAATGCTAGTAAAGTGCACAATTCTTCATCTGATACAAGACCTCCATCTGGATTGTTTGGAGAAGTTAAAAATAACAACTTTGGTGAATGTACCGATACAGCTTCTACAATTGCTTCTAGGTCAAGAGTGAAATCATCTTTGCGCTCTATGACAATAGTCTCAGCTCCATTCACAGCTGCATCAAACGAGTACATGCCGAATGTTGGTGGACAATCAATTATGTTGTCGCCCTGATCTATGAACAATCGCATGATTAGATCGATAATTTCGTCAGCTCCTGCACCAGCAAATATGTTTTCAGAAGGAACACCTGTAAAATCGGACAGAGCGTTACGAAGTGCGCGATTCTCGGGATCAGGATAGATGTGTGGAAAATCCAAATCAGCGAGAGCATCACGCACTAACGGACTGGGACCATACAGATTTTCATTTGCATCAAGTTTTATAATCTCATCAATAGGACGTCCTAGACTATCTGCCAAAACCTCGAATGGCAATATAGGCACATAAGGCTCTATAGCACGTACTGTGCTACGTAACATACTAATGGGATTCGTGCCGCCGGATGTATTCGCAGGTTCGTTCTTCATAAATAGTATTTTTATTATCTACGGTTTTCTTTCTAGAGCCGCAAGCGCATGTGCATCTAGCAACTCAGCCAACGCAATCTTTGCGGCTGGCTCTATAAGTGAATTGGAAGTCTTTTCATCTAGGGTAACAACACTCATTATTTTGATGAAATCCAACACATTCAATGTCGAGGCAAATCTTGCTGTTCCTCCGGTTGGAAGAATGTGATTGGGTCCAGCAACATAATCAACCATAACCTCGCAAGAATATTGTCCAACGAAAAGACAACCGGCATTCTGAACACTGTTTGCCCATTGATCAGCATCATCTAGATAAAGACACAGATGTTCCGGAGCATATTCGTCAGCAATAGATACTGCAGATTCAATATCAGGAACGATGACTATTCCACCTCGATCTATAAGTGACTGTTGGACTATTTTCTTCCGTTTTAAAGTGGCTATTTTGTCTATAATGGCCGCTTTAACTAACTGTGCCAACTGTAACGACGGAGTAATCAGAATTGCTGTAGCTAGTACATCATGTTCTGCTTGCGCAAGCAAATCTGCCGCTACCCACTCCGGATTGGCAGCTTCATCAGCAACAATAACTGTCTCGGTTGGGCCAAACAATCCGTCTATACCCACCTGACCAAATACTTGCTGTTTAGCTAATGTGACAAATATATTCCCAGGTCCAACAATTTTATCTACACGCGGTACTGTTTCAGTACCATAAGCCATAGCAGCGATTGCTTGAGCACCCCCCAATTGATAAACCTTCTCTATACCCAGCATATGAGCTGCGGCTAATATTACACTTGCGACTTGATTGCCCTCTTTTCCAGGTGGTGTACAAACAATAATTTCCTGAACACCGGCAACCTGAGCCGGAATGGCTGCCATAAGTAAAGAAGATGGTAGAGAAGCAGTACCGCTTGGCACATAAACCCCTACTCTCTCCAATGGAATCATGCGTTGGCCCATAATCCCACCTAATTCTTTAGTTTCCCAATCAGATACTGGCTGTAAGCTGTGAAAAGTACGTATACGATCCAATGCCAATTCCATAGCCTGGCTGGTTTCAGCTGAAATAAATTCGAGTCCTGCACTCAAATTGTTTTGGGTAACTTGAAATGGGTCTGGTACAATGCCATCTATACGTTCAGACCATGATCGAAGAGCAACATCTCCATTGTCTCTGACATCAGAAAGTATGCGTGCAACAGCATTTTCAGGAGAAACGCCATCGCCGAATATTCTCTCAACTCCACTTAATACATGATCCGGATAATCAGTAGGCTTCTGACTTCTGTGCAGTATTGTGCTCTTCGCAACCTGCAAATCCTCGATGACCTCAATCATTATCTTTAGGTCCTAATTTTTCAAGCAAAGCTGCATATCGTTCTGGCTCTTCTTCAAAGACATAACTAACAGGTGTAACAACTACTCCACTTCCTCCAATACTGCGCAAGTCATGTATGACTTCCACCAATTTGTCTTTAAGCACAACAACCTCTACAGAGCACATGTCATCACCGTCACCTGGCGTGATCACTCGAGAGATTGTTGGACCCTGCAATCCACCTAAATGGATATCAGAAAACATTTTATGTGCAACAGCTTCTGGCGATTTCTCGCGCATGTTTGCAACAACCGTACAATATTTTTCTGCACGTAAGTAAGCTTCTGATAATTCCAATACGTGACGAGCTACTTTCAACACAGATGATCTGGTACGCAGACTATCACTATTTCCAATTAACGCAGCTTGAGATAGAAGAATATTACCATTTTCAAGAGTCCTCAACCTGTTATCACGCAAGGTCTGGCCAGAAGAGACTAAGTCAGCTATGACATCAGCATAACCAATAGTAGGAGCGACCTCTAGTGTGCCTTCTGCACTAATTAGATCACAATCAGGCAATCCATTTTCAATCAAAAACTCCCTTGTCAAACTAGGGTACTTAGTAGCAACTCTTAATCTATCAGGCATTGCCTTAGCATAATTGGCTAAGTCACTTAATGATTGCACCTCGGTCCACTCATCCGGAACTGCAATTTGCAAAGTACAACGACCAAATCCAAGTTCATCATGTAGAATTACTATGGCATCACTTAGCTCCATCTGTTCTAACACAATGTCCAAACCAGTAATACCAAAATCGAGGCTCCCATTCCTTACTCCGACAACAATATCTCCCGGCCTTTGAAATATAACCCTAAGACCAGGTACAACTGGTATTGTCGCCTGATACTGACGAGGATTTGGTTTGTCTACTTGAAGCCCACAACTACTTAGAAAATTCAGTGAACCACTTTCCAGCCTACCTTTACTAGGCAATCCAAATCTAATTTCTTTATGTTGCATATAGTCTCCAAAAAAAAAACCTACCCGAGACGCTGAGTAGGTGTGAAATCAATATTAAATAGGGGCCTAGCCCGCCGCGTCCGATTACGTGGGTATTCTCCTATGATGATGAATTGCTTTAATTGCTTTACTAAACATAGAATCACATGTTATCACATAGATACAATAAGGTCAACTCAATAGTCCACAGGTAATACTTCTGCAGATATCCTGCCGTCAGTTATACGTAAAATGCCCACTGACGGACCATTACAATCATAATATTCAGGGCCCAGAGAACCTGGATTAAACAACAGTCGATCGTCCACCCATTTATTAACCATGCGATGAGTATGACCAAATACTATTACACGAACATTGCTTGAAAATTCCCTATATAACCTATCGAAATATCTAGAATAAGAAAACCCAACAGTATAATAAAGCATCTTTTCGTAAAAATACTGCCATAAACCGCCATGTCCATGCGTAAGACCTATTTTGATTCCACCAAATTCGACCACTAAACTTAATGGTAATCTGCGTCCAGAACCAGACCATATATCTCGGTTACCTCGCACAGCAATTACAGGAGCAACTTTTTCCAATTGTGTAAGTGTACGAGAATTGCATATGTCCCCTGCATGCAATATGGTTGTAACATCGTTCTGATAGAAAGACT
>DDZT01000001.1 GCA_002346435.1 Anaerolineales bacterium UBA3001 | reverse complement strand
ATGTCTGTCTATCTGTATAGTATTGTGTGCAGCAGTTCCACGATACATATTGCGATCCCTATAATTACCTGTATAAACGTAAGATCCTGGATCGATTATGAAAGCTCGCTGACCGACCAACAATTCAAAGCTCAATATGTCATTGTGCGCATGAGTACCCCACCCTTCACTTCCATTCTCGCCAGCCTGTATAATCATGTAGTTGTCATCATCACGGATCACATACCAACCAGCATCAGCAAGTGACAAAGAATCAAAATCGGGCGCTTGCAACCCATTTGTCACAGAAACTGACTCGTCGCCAAATGCCCACAAGGCGGATTCATGTCTTCTAAAATCTTGTTGTGGATAGTTAGCAATTGCAGACCAATCTTCCCTTCCAAATACAACCGCACCTGCTATGAGAAGTCCTCGCGCATCTTGATAAGTACGTAAGTCCTCTTTGTCCGACTCTAGAGATATCCAGCGACCCGAGTCACAATCCCCAATAAGCGGAATTTCACCATCTGGCCTCAACAAACTACAAGTCACATCCAACATTCCAACGAGCCTATCAACCACTTCCTTGGGCACTACTACATCATTCATTTTACAGTAAGCATATGTCCAAAAAACCATCTCAGTAACTAATATATGGTAACTCGTTGATGCCTCGTAACTCGAACCATCATCGTTAACTTGATTCTGCAATTCCTCTGACAACTTCCCTAACCCGAAATCCAACCATATGCCAGATTCCGAGTAAGGCTGTAAGTAAATACCAAGCCAAACTAAACCACATAGATTGGCAATGTAATGATTAGAGCCAGGCCATCCTGACTCCAAGTAACGCATAATATATCTGCCATGTTCACACAAGCTTCTAATGTAATCTAAAACAAATTGCCTGTCTAAAACAGACGATCCGCACATTAACTCATAAGCCCAAATCCAGTTAACAGATCTAATAGAAACTTCCATAGCATTTGCCCAATTGGGGCCAAATTCATAAGGATTGTCAGACCACCAGTCACGTATTTGAGAAACAAATTCAGAGGCATATGTCTCATCCCTTGTAAGAGCATATCCTTGCCCCAGTGTAACTAAATGCTGAAATCGACTCAACTCCCAAGGAACTTTCACATCAAATCCCACCTCTAAATCAACTAAATCCAATTTGGTAAAATGCATTTTAGGCCATTCATGCCCTGACTTGAAATCTTTGTGCCAAGGTATCTTGGATTCTAAATTAACCAATCCAGACCCAAGCATATCAAAACAATGGGCAACTGTTTGATCACTAGCGATCTTAACACGATTCAGTAGCCCAGGGCTTTGCTGAGATACATAATCCGCCCTTTTTATCGGATCAAACATAAAGAAAAATCGCGGATATTCTCGCGATGAAAACCTATCAGTCAATTCTTGTGCATTTGCTACATTAAAGTCATTGAATAACTCAGTACAATCAATTGGTTTGATAGTTCTAGATGCAGTTAGTGAGTGCCAATTCCTTCTGACAACATGCTTAACTACACGCGGATAACAAGTGAAAGGCACCGCAAGCATGCGTGCTAATGTAAGGTTTGCACGTTCTACAATATTCATGTCAGCAACAATTCATCATAGATTGCAAATGTGCGCTTCGAATTTGCTTGAGCATCAAATTTGTTGATGGCTCTCCGATAGCCATTTTCACCCATCTGAATCATCAATTCAGGATCGTCTAGCAGAGAAACAATAGCTGCTGCAAGCTGTTCAGGATCATCCGGTGGAATCAACAAACCTGTTTCATCAGGTGCAACCAGTTCTTGCGGACCCCCAATATCCGAAGCGACTACTGGTTTAGCCATAGCACTAGCTTCAATTATAGGACGGGCAAAATGCGGCACTGTAGAGGGAAACACTAGTATATCAGTAGATGCAATCAATTGAGCCACATCACGTCTTATCCCTAACAATCGTAGATGACCTGACTCTATAAACTTTTTCGCAGCCTTCATCACTTTGTAATCGTAGTCATCAATAAGAAACAAACGCCTAATAAACTTAGTCAAAGAATCTTTGGACATTATAAGTGGATTAGGACCTGCAATCAAAAAACAGGTGTCTGGTTTTCTATCTAATACAAATGGTAAAGCACGTACAAATTGCAGTGTGCCTTTAGGTTTGGAACAACCGCCTAACATAGTAACAACATTCTTGACAGATTCGAGATTGTAAAGCTCACGAGATGTTTTAACATCAATATTACGATCATAAACAGAAAAATCTACAAAATTATGTATTACTCTAACTCGAGCAGAAGGCAGCAATTGAGCTGCATCATAGTCAGAAATAGATATGACACTATCAGCATATCTGCTAATTCTTTGACGAAGCCATTTCCTCCGTACACCAAAATATCCTTTTGCTAAGGGCTCACGAATATGCCACACAACTGGTATACCTGCTTCGTGAGAAGCTTGAGCAGAAGCAGCGAGGGTAGATGAATTTAAATGAACTAAATCAGGTTTTAAATTTCTCAAATAATTGTGAGTAGCTCTTACAGAAGAAGCAAAGCTCAAGATTTTTCCAGGGAGTTGCCATAACAAACTATTTCCATACCATACTAATTCAGTCTGACTAAAATCATTAATGTCAGGAGCTAAGTGACATTCATAACCTTTCGAACGAAAAACTTCCACCGCTGCACCATCAGCAAGAAATAACAGAACGGGATCATAACAATCACGGTCAAGCTGTTCCAGCAGAAACAGTAGGCTTAAGGGAGCACCTCCTATTTCACCACCATGGTGTATATACAAAATTCTTTTCATTGTATTTTGGTATGTACTAATAAAGACTCACCCTGAATCCTGCTCATCCAACACGATACACATCTCGAAATTATTGTATTCCAACCTGGATTATGAACCATGGATTAGCACTGATAGAATTTATACGAAAATGTCTTTAGAATATTTCGTCCAACCGACTAGAAAAATGTGGCTAAGTAATTTTCATGCCACTGCGTCTCGCTATCGCAGTGATTCCCCATGACACTAGAACCACGAAAAACGGAATGGAAGGCAAGGTAAAACGATATGCATTCTCAACCAAAATAGACGAGAATGATAATACTCCTATTACGGAAAGAGGTGCCCCAAACAGAATTATCGATCGCACCCAACCCAGCAATTGACCGGTCCTATAAAATCCCCACACATAAAAAACGAATATGAAAACTATTCCGACAAGCAAGATGAAATTGCTTGTTAAAAGCATCTTTATAGTATTGACGAAGTGATCAACTGAAACCATGTTAAAAACACTATTGTCATAATAATAAGCTGTTTCAGCCATTACATCTATTACACCAAAATATAGGTATCCGGGTAGCCATGGGTTGTAACCAGGAGTGCCTATATTTAGAGAAGCAAGTCTGTTATACAACACTTGCGGGATATACACACTGGATACTACAGTTGGGAACAACAGCAAATCCCACCACCTACGATGCATTCCAATCGCTAACAATGATAAGAAAATAATAGCAACAAAATGCACTCTGAACATCAGCATGATGCCAGTAGCAATAGCGCTTAGAATCACCCATTTTATGTCGTATGATTCAATGAATCGCACCAAAAAATACATTGATACCAGGGCAAAAAATACTGCGGGACCATCAGGTACACCTTGCAACCATGCCACTCCAGGCACATAAGGCATTCGCATCCAGGATGCTTGGGGATGTGGCCAAAGTAATAACCAAATCAACCAAGGCATTATTGCCCACATAAAAGCAGCAATATAGCCGCTATCTTCACTATGTAAAAGTCGAGCAGTCAGTTTGCCTATAACTATGACTGACATCCCGCCAAACAAAAACCCATGGATAAGTACAATATGCGGCAACAAATCGGAGAAAGTCAAAGATCCAAACAATCTAATTATTAGAGCCATAATTGCTGGCAAACCAAGATTAACCGAAAAATATTGCTCAAATGTGCCTTCTGCTAAAACTAAGCCAAAATCAAAATAATAATTCTGGTCACCACCATGATGAAAATACCATCCATCATGAGATTCTAATTGCGGAAATCCCAATATAAGTAGAGCTACAATCGCCATGCGGAGTAAGGCCAAGACTGAGTAAATTGCTAGTGGCACGCTCGAAGTATGCCTCGAGCTAACAATATTAAACAATATTTTCTTGGTTGTTTTGAACAATGTATACACAATAAAAACAGGTTTTGGATAATTCTATTTCACAAGAGGAATTATTTGAACGTGCGAGTACCACGCTCCCTTATCAACTTGGCAGGATTACCACCTACAATATTAAAAGCCTCTACATCACGAGTAACAACTGAACCAGCTGCTACTACGGCTCCTTCTCCAATGGTAACGCCCTTCAGTATTATGGCACTGGAGCCTATCCACACATTGTCATGTATAGTTATGGGTGCATCACGTCTAGAAAAATATGGATCATCTGGGTCATGATCAGAAGTGTATAATTCAACTCCATGACCAAATACAACATTATTTCCTATGACTATGCTATCTCCAGCAACAAAAAAAGTGTAGTGTGGAATCGTACAATAATCACCAATACTAATCTTGTCCATAGCTCCGCCCGCAAAACGCACACCTGACCAAATCTCTGTATTCTTACCAATGCTTATTCGACAAACCTTTCTGTAATAGAAATTCCGTATCATAGCCCAAGGCACATTACCAATTATTACGTTCAATATCCAAGTTCGTAGAAAACCAACTATAGGTATGCCGAATGTAACGTTCAACCAACTTCGAATTTGTTTTAGCATGTATTTGAGCGAGCAGCTCCTAGATTATATACGTTTCTGAAGGCAAGCTCTTTACTAATGCAAAAGTCTGAGAAAGCATCATTGGCGAGAACATCATCTGACAGAAGCAAGCCTTCTCGACCAAGAGCTGAATATGCAGTCTCAAATTCCCAAGTCATATTTTCGTAGCTATGATCACTATCATGAAGAAAAACATCAATATCACGTACTTGTTCTAGAAGAGAGGGTAAATGCTCACGAGAAGCACCAATCAATTGAGTGTGTCGTTTTCGCAAATATTCCGGAACTACCCATCCAGACAAAGCACCTGAGGGCATAAACTCATGATAACTTTCAATTGTGTTGAGTTGTGTATTATTGACCTTTCCAGGAGGAAGGTCAATAGTATATAGATGACCACATTGGTTACGCTCCATAGCACGCAGTATAAATGCTGTAGACTTTCCCGGTGTACCTCCCGTTTCCACCATTATATTGGGCTTGAATGCCCGCACGATAACATATAATGTAACTTCGTTAAAAAACACAGATCCGGAATGGCCAAACAACATGAAATCCACCGCTCGAGGTGAATATTGAGTGTATCTGCTTAATTTTCTCTGAACATCTCCAATAAAATCCGTATCTTCTTCAATCTCCATAAGTAATTTCTTGCTATCGCGCGACGGTAGATCTACACAGG
>DDZT01000042.1 GCA_002346435.1 Anaerolineales bacterium UBA3001 | reverse complement strand
ACCACCAATATTCATACGTGCAATAACATGTAATATCCCTGATTTGATCATATGTCATTTGGGTTTTTGATTGACATTCAAGCTCCGGTACCAGTCTATAGTATTTTGAAGGCCATCTACAACACTCACCTCTGATTTAAACTGAAGTACGTTTAGAGCTTTACTAACATCAGCATATGAATGCCTTATGTCACCAGATCTTGCATCTGTATAATCCGCATCAATCGTGACACCAGTCAACTCATGTAAAGTTTTTACCAAACTATTGAGACTGCTACCCTTCCCCATCGCTATATTAAATATTTGACCTGGTGCTTCCGCATGATTAAGAGCATGAATGTTAGCATTCACAATATTGCCCACATAAGTAAAATCGCGAGTTTGTTCACCATCACCATATATCTTTGGAGCATTTCCTTGCAATAGCGCGGTGATAAAACGTGGAATAACAGCTGCGTATTCGGACTCTGGATCTTGTCTTGGACCAAACACGTTGAAATAACGTAGTGCTACTACCTCAAATCCATAGACAGTATAAAAAGCCATACAGTATTGTTCCGAAGCCAATTTGCTTACCCCATATGGAGACAAAGGCGCAGGTAACATACCTTCCTTTTTAGCTCCCTTGTCACGAGCCTCGCCATATATAGATGAAGAGCTTGCATACGTCATTCTCAGCACTCCAGCATCACGTGCTGCAACCAACAAATTCAATGTGGCAATAACACCCGATTGATTATTCCCAATTGGGTCATCCACCGAGCGAGGCACGCTAGGAATAGCCGCCTGATGGATAACGTAATCAACCCCATCTACGATCTTGCGCGCATAATCTAGTTCTGCCAAATCTCCTTCAATTATCTCGATGGAATCCTGTACCATAGCAAGATTATGTCTACGGCCTGTAGAAAAATTGTCTGCTACACGCACATGTTTGCCTTGATCCACAAGAGCAGACACTATACTAGATCCTATAAATCCGGCTCCGCCCGTTACAAGATATTTCAACTTTACACCGTATCCTTATTTATACCTTCATGACTAGACGATACATCATGTCTGGAATCTATGATATTAACACAAACGTTTTTTGTAAGCAGCAAATTATATATCTTCTCAGTATTAACAATCATTTTTTCAACTGAAAATGTATTCTGCACTCGTAGTTTACCCATTCGACCACACTCTAACATTTGGTGAGGTGATCTTAGTGCTGCAAGTATACTACCAGCAAGAGCATCGCTATCTTTAGCTTGTACTAACCAGCCAGTTTCACCGTCCAGAACCACTTCTGGAATACCTCCTACCTCAGTTGCAACAATAGACAGGGAAAAAGACATAGCTTCTAGTAGCGCTAAACCAAAACCTTCCCATTCTGAGGCTAGTACAAACAAATCTGCACTAGGTAAAATATCCATTACATCTGTGCGCCAACCTGCAAACCTAACATGCTTTGAAATACCTAGATTGATTACAGTATCTTCTAAGTGCTCACGCAAAGGCCCATCCCCCAATAAAAGTAGTGATGCCTCAGGCAATTGATCCACAACAGATCTAAAAGCTCTAAGCAACCACTTATGACCCTTCTGCTCAGTTAGACGAGCCGCACATACTAATAGCGGACCCTTAGATAGACCGAATTCGGATCGCGCATCAATCATTGATCCACTGTTGTATTCATAGCCTGGTAAACCATAGTAGACAGTGTCAATAAGAGAGGCTGGCACTCTCTCATTCTCGATAGTGAAAACTCTTACTCTTTCAGATATAGATATAAAACGGTTGATACATCTATTGACTATTCTTAGCAAAATCGATAGTGGCCACTGAGAACGAAAAGGGTCATCATTGTGACGCGATGATATTACTGCTGGAACACCTGCGATTCGAGCCGCTATAGCACCATAAATATCTGCATGAATAAGATGCGTGTGAACTATAGATGGAGCTAGGTCACGCAATCTACGTACCATCCTTATCACTACACTTAAATCAGAATTACTACTAATAAGCATTCTTTCACTATTCACACCGACCTGCTCTAATGCAAAAAAAAGTTCATCAACAGGTTTTTCTGGTTCAGTAAGCACAATGATATAAATATCAAAACTACGTTTGTCGAACTCTGGCAACATAGTAATTAAATGTTGTTCAGCACCAGCTATTCCGGTAGCCTTGATAATATGTACAATCCGATTCACAACCTAGGCACCTTAGTTGAGGAAGTAACATCAGACGAGTAACGATTGAACATTGGCCAAAGAAGTTTTCTGCTCCTATAACCTACATCCATTACAACGTATGCTGCCATAATCAAAAACAGGGGCATTATAGGGAATATATAGCGTGGAATAATAGTTAAAATAGTATAAGCTCCACTAAAACACAAAATTACAATTGCTAAAACACTCCATTGCAAATATTCTCGTCTCTGCAAAACCATATATATTGCTGATGATGCAATAGAACCATAATGAATAATATATATCCACAGTTTTGGGAAAAATGCAGGTGATCTAATCGTATCCATTAGAGAACCCTCAAAATTACTAGATACCATATCCTTGATACTTTCATTACCAAAAACCTCACCAACAGCTACTGTTCCAAATGGCTGCAGGTAAGCCTCACTTAATCTGGCTGTTCTTAAACGCAAGAAACCTATCGGGTCTAATCCTATTATATTGATTGCATCATTAATATAGCTATATCGATCTGCACCACCATTTCCTATACGTAAATCATAAATCTTATCCAACATTTCTTGCTTTCTAAATGACCGACCATCTCCTTGCGAACCCATCCAGAAATGTGCTGCTCCACCTTGTACAATTGTGGGGCTTCCAAACACCATCCAGTTCCGCAATATCCATGGAGTGACAACTATAGCAAATCCCGATACCAAACACACCCAAGAACGCCATATGCGCAATTCCTTCCTTAACAAGGATAAATGTAAAAGAAATATCAATGGTAATATCTGGACTATTCCACGCGTTAGAGTAGCGATTCCTGTGGAAACACCCACCACTATCCACATTCTCGTGTTATCTCTCTCAATAGCTACCACATATAACCATATGCTCAGCATCAACAATATTGTTAGCAAGCTTTCCGTGGATACAGATCCGCTTTCCACAATAAAACGCAAATCAACTGCTAACAATACTGCCGCTGCAATACCAACCTCCGATCTAATGCATCGCCTACCCAAATCAAATACTAGTAATGATAGGAAAGCACCCATCAAAGCCTGACCTAATCTTGCAACAATCACCACATTTTCAAAGCCAAAAACTATTTGAAGAAACGCTAAATAGGCTGGGTATACTGGTCCAACGACAGCAACTGGATCATTGCCATAGGTTAGTCCCAATCCTCTAGCAACTTGATCACCTACATACAAATAAAAGGGTCCATCACCACCAACTAGTCTGGGTTCGGGATCTAAAATCAAAATCCAGATTAAACGGAGCATTAACGCCAAACAGAATGTAAACAACAGCGTTCGACGCTGACGCAAAGTTTCGTGACTTCTTATATTAAGTTTTTGGCCAACTGGCAATTCATTTTTCATCAGACAACTGTTGTCTACTCTTTTCCAAGTCATCCACACGCTCTCGTAATATACCAATATGTTGAGCGGCAATTCGAGCCTCGCGTGTTAGCTGAGTGATAACTGCAGAAAAGTATAGAAGGATGACAAGCAATCCCACAAATCCCGCCACAAAAAGCGCTGAAGGAGCATAATATATGCCAAGCATAGGAGCAACCCGATCTAATGCTGGACGTGCAATAGCTAACAAAAGTATCACTACAGACATTATTAGCCACAATAGAGAATATTTCTCTGCAAGAGCCCTCCGTCTAACCATTTCTAGCACCAATAATAGGAGTCCTAATGCAGCGATAAATACCAGTAATGTAAGTCTATCAGTGAACATATGATGTGTCCTCGGTTCTTGGTGCACGACGAAGTGATAAAATGGTCACAGCCAAAATAACTTTTATCATGTAATAAGCTGACCAAAACGGTGTTATTGAACTCTTCCCACCATATCGCTTGTTCATATGAACAGGCACTTCAGCCACCCTTAAGCCTATCTTACGAAATGCAAGAAGCGATTCAGGTTCAGGATAGTCAGCCGGATAATTTTCTGCACAAATTTCAATTGCACGCCTGTTACTAGCACGAAAACCTGATGTAGTATCGGAAAATTTTTGCCCAGCTAGCATGGAAACGTAAGCGGCCAAAATCTTGGTTCCCAGTAAACGCGGCCATGGAGTAACATAACCGCGATCTGTCAGATATCTAGAACCAACTACCACGTCAGATTCATCGGCAATCAATCTGCTCATTAGTACCTCAATTTCCGAAGGATCATGCTGACCATCACCATCAACTTGTACGGCAATCTCATAATTCCCAGACTGAGCTAGTATAAAACCAGTCTGCACTGCAGCACCTATACCCAGATTGTATGGTAGGGAAATCACCTTTGCACCAGATTCGTAAGCTACCAACGAAGTAGAATCATGAGAACCATCATTGATCACAACTATATCTGCTGCTGGCACACTTTCTTTAACACGCTCTATCACTCTTGCTATACTAGCTTGTTCATTATAAGCAGGAATGATTACTAATATCTTCGCATCAATCATTGATATCATAGATTACAAATCTTTTACGTTTCAGCCTAATTTAACATACTATTCCTAACTACATCCTCTACCTGCTGAAAACGCGCATCCCACGAATAGTTTGCCACAGCTTTCTGGCGTGCTTTCACATCATGCAGTACTGTTGCTTTTTCATTCTGGTTGATTTGATATTCTAGTGCAGCAAGAAATTCGTCAGGTGTACGCACAATAGAAATCAAATCAGCAAATTCTCGAGCAGCAGGCATATCGACCGAAACAACTGGCTTGCCTGATGCCAAGTACTCATACAATTTAATAGGACTAACAGTATCTGATAATTTGTCAATTACAAACGGATTAATACAGACATCAAATCCAGAAATTAATGCTGGTATATTATCATATGGCATTTTACCTAAAAAATGAACATTTGATAAGCCTCGAACTTTGCTCACACGCGCTAGTGGTTCAATAGGCCCAATAAATACAAACGACCAATCCGGACGTTTATTAGCAGCATATGCAATCAAATCAAAATCTATCCAATATTGAATCCAACCATGAAACCCAATCACGGGTTTGGGTAATTCAGACACTTCCTTAGGTGGTACGGTATCCTGATGGACCGCAATAGCAAAATGTCTTAAGTCGGCTCCATTTGGTATTAGAGCTAATCTTCGAGAAATTCCTGATTTGGCTTTCTGCAAACCAGCGTGTGTAACAATCACTTGGTCAACCATACTCAAGAGATCTTGTTCCAATGCTCCTATAGTAGAACTTCGAACAAGACCACGGGTAGCGGTAAAATCATCAACACATTCATAAACCACAAATTCCTCGCCCAATCGACCTACAAGACTACCAGCATGTGGTGTGTATACCCATAAGATATTAATATTAAAACCAATTCTTCGTAGTGCCCAGCTAATAATTGGTACTAACAATGAATTGTTCAAAGAATTTACAAATCTAAAAACCTGAAAAAATGGTAAGACAATGGGCAACGTAAATATCCATAGACCTTCAGACACAATCCGCGGACCATTCATCCATGACCAAAGACGCTTGTACTGATTTCCAATGTCTGCCAACCATCCCAATATATGCATTTGTTGCTCTACATAAACAACTCTATTACCACGAGATGCTAACTTTCTTGCCCAGTGATGTTTTCTTGTAGGTAAAGCATCCCAATCCTGGGTTGAAATAATAAGTATATCCTTGCCAGTAATCATTCTCTACAAATTCAACAAGATTGACATAGTGATGCTGACTGTTTGAAAGTTTGTCATATTAAAGATAAGATTTTAGAGGAACTCTTTTTTCAGAAGACAGAGATTCTAGAGCTGCCTGTGCACATAATGTAGCATTCAGACCATCTAATGCATTCACAGACAATGATCTGTCCCCTCGTACTGCACTCAGAAAATTATCTAGTAGACCTAAATGACCTTTGTCTGCAATACGTAATTTACGTGACTTTCCTGGCAACCGATGTAATGATAGTGAAAGAAAATCATCAAGCACTCCGATCCCTCCACCTGCATAAATCTCAATTCGCTCTTTAGAGAACTCTACACTTCCCAAATCGGTATATATAAGAGTACCAACGCTACCATCATTATATTTGATGACGACTGAAACATCGTCCGATGAATCTCCAGTAGACTGTGCTATCACTGATACAGGATCGCTATTCAAAATCCAAGACATGAAATCAAAGAAATGACAACCCTCGCCAATTAAACGTCCACCTCCTACTTCAGGGTCAAGCAACCAATGGTCTTGTGGCAATCTACCGGCATTGACTCTATATATGATCTGTTTAGGACCAGTTACATTTGATAAGCTGTCCCGCAAACGAATAGACAAAGAGCTAAATCTCCGATTAAAACCGATAGTACACAATACCTGCGCTTTTTCGACCGCTTGCAAAACTTCAATACATTCGTCAACTGTTAAGCCAAGCGGCTTTTCAACAAATATATGCTTGCCAGCCTCTGCAGCTGCAATGCACTGATGCCTGTGCAAGTTATGTCTAGTAGCAATCAGTACCGCATCCACATCTTCATTCAAAATTACATCCCCGTAATCAGTGGAAGCTACAGGAGCCCCAATCTTTTCAGCAGTCTGCCTAGCACTACCCCCTGTACCACCAACTACTGCTTGTACTACCACCTTTTTCGACAGTGCTTTCAAATTAGGTAAATGAATCGCTCTAGCAAAATGTCCAGGACCAACTAACATTAGCTTTACGCGCTGATCTCTAGCATTAATAACCGACGGTAGTCGCCAAGTTTTGTCTACTTCCTCAGTTGTCTGATGTTCAGGGTAAGTCAACACTACACCAATTACTTCTGTGTCATCGCCTGTAGCCTCATCATAGGCTAACATTGCTTGGTCAATTGAATATTGTGCGCTAATTAACTGATCCACTTTCACATTGCCCAAAGCCAACAAATCCAAAAATGCATCTAAATTCCTAGTCTCAGTCCACCGTACATAACCTAATGGATAGGTCAATCCCTTTTCCTCATAATCTGAATCATAACGGCCAGGACCATACGAACGCGAAATTCGCAAGTCAATTTCTTTGCGATAGTACTCTTCCCGCTCTAATTCCATTCCAACAGCTCCTACTATAACGACTCGACCGCGTTCTCGACACATTGCGAATGCATCATTGACTGGTCGAGAAGACCTGGTTGCCGCAGTAACAATCACAGCATCCGCACCAGCATTTTCTGTTACATCTAGTACAGACTGAATGGCACTATCAGTTCCTGCGAGCAGCGCATGTTCAAACCCCAAATCTTTAGCTTTTGCTAATCGAGACTCTTCTAGATCTACACATATCACTGTGCAGCCATTTGCTCTTAGAATTTGCGCAGTAATAAGTCCAATCAGACCAGTACCCATAACTACTACATTCTCTCCCAAAGTTATGTCAGCACGTCGCACTCCTTGCAGAGCTATAGCACCTACAGTCGCAAAACAAGCCTCCCTCAAAGATAGGTTGCCAGGGACCTTGACTGCAAGTTGATTAGGCACAGAAATAATGGATGCATGATTAGCGTAACCTGCACCCGCACAAGCAACTCTATCGCCTACTACAAAACCTTTTACTCCATCTCCAACCTCAATTACTGTACCTGCAGAGCTATAGCCTAAAGGGTACCAGGTCTCGGAAGCATCTCTGATGATTCCCAATGTATTTTTGACACCTCTATCCGACACAAGCTTAAGTGCACGACGAACGAGTTCTGGCCTGCGCAAAGCACTACCTATCAGACTTCCACCGCCTGAAAGGGCCATAGCTTCAGTGCCAGTTGAAATTAAGGAATTTGCATTTTTGACTAATATATTCCCAGACTTAAGAGATGGACTGGGAACATCTTTGAGATGCAAATTTCCTTTGCCATCAAAAAATATTTGTTTCATTGCCATGCAATCCTTATCATTTTTTTATCAAATAATTGCCCAAATACAATGAATCAATTCCACTACGAGAAAAAGTACTAATTGCATCTGATGGAGTATTCACTATGGGCTCACCACGTAGGTTAAATGAAGTATTCAACACTACTGGAACACCCGTTTTCTCCCAAAACTTCTCAATCACACTATGGTACATGGTGTTCCATTCATGACGCACTGTCTGAACACGTCCAGTACCTCCAAAGTGAGTAACTGCAGGTATATTGCTACCTTTGTCATCTTTTGTCGGATATACAGCCAACATATAACGAAGTGGGTATAATTTTTCTGCATCAGACAACTGGTAATAATCTGACGCAAATCTCTCTAATATGGCAGGTGCAAAAGGCCGAAAAGGCTCTCTAAATTTTATTTTCGTATTGACAATCTCTTTCATTTCATCCCGGCGCGGGTCAGCTAAAATGGAGCGGTTTCCAAGCGCTCTAGGACCCCACTCAAAACGACCCCGTGCTACCGAAATTACCTTACCTTCATTGAGATCACTTGCCATCGATTCAGCCATCACATCATCATTATCAAAATGTTTATAATGTATTCCTGCATTATCCAAAGTATTCTTGATTTCATCAGCAGTATATTGCTTACCCAAATACGCATGCTCCTGAACAAACTTACGTTTATTCCCAAGCAACACATGGTGAGCGTAGAGAGCTGCTCCTAAAGCACCACCTGAATCTCCCGGAGCTGGCTGCACAAATACGCTATCAAACGACGATTCCCTCATAATCCGCCCATTAGCCACGCTATTCAATGCGACCCCTCCAGCTAGACACAAATTATTGGATCCTGTTGTATCATAGGCATTTTCACACATCTTCAACAAAGTTTCCTCTGTAACAGCTTGTATACTAGCTGCAATATCAGCATAGTTTTGATTGATCGCAGCTACATCTCTGTCCCAATCTGGATGGTCTCCATTTGGATGCGTAGTAGGAGTATAAAAAACCGAATCATGTACTCGAGGTTCACCAAAAAGTTGTTCAAACTTAGAAGAAAATGCTCTATTGGTTGACCGATGGAAACTAAAATAATCCATATCGAGATCGAAACTTCCATCCGATGCTACCGTAATCACTTTGTGTACGTCCTCGATCCGAGTAGGTTTGCCATAGGGAGCCATACCCATGACCTTATATTCTCCATTGTTGACTCTAAACCCCAAAAACGCTGTAAATGCAGAATATAATAGTCCTAACGAATGAGGATACCTAATTTCATTTAACAGATCAATCTTATTTTCTCCACTCCCATCCCAATCAGCAGTGGCCTTACCAATCGTGGTAGTAGTCCATTCACCAACCCCATCGACAGTTAGGATAGCGGCTTCTTTATAGGGAGAGGCAAAAAAAGTACTAGCGGCATGTGAAAGATGATGCTCAACAAATAACAGTTTCTCTGTCTCTATACCAAGCTCTCCTAAAATCTGACTTTTAATCCACAACTTGTCATTGAACCAGGTAATCATAGATTCACGAAACACACCCCATGACATCGGATACGTACCTAAAGTGCTACTCAAAATTCTCTCAAATTTAAGCAGTGGTTTTTCATAAAACACAACATAATCTATCTCTTGAGCAGTAATACCACCTTCTGACAAACAATAGCTTATGGCATGCTTTGGAAAGCCATGATCATGTTTTACTCTACTAAAACGTTCTTCCTCAACAGCTGCCACTAAATCACCGTCCTGCAGCAACACTGCTGCCGCATCATGATAAAAACATGACAATCCTAGTATATTCATCAAAACTGTCTCCTACTTCGTGTCAAATTTGGCGTATCTGCAGAACATTCAGTCCAACATGTAACTTGATTATCTGATTTCATCTTAAGGGGATCTCCAAACAATCTTATGCCTATACCGAAGGGCATGAGTACAGTAAAGAATAAGATTGTTAGTACAATTCTAGCAAACAAATCACCAATCAATTGTCCAAACTGTTGCCAACGCTTCCACACTATTTTTACAAACGAATCGCGTTCCACTAAAATTCTCCCTTTTGCAGATGCAAAACCTCACTACATCGTGAATCAAATTCTAATCTATCATGAAATGGCATTAAGATGGTCTTCATGATAGATTGCCTATTTGACAACATAGAGTATTGTAGAATAGGACCTTTTTCTTGTACACCATACCGAGACGACACCCAACCAGTATTTATTATCGCATCAATTCCTGTATGACTATCACCTACAACATCATCGTATAAAGGTAAAACAGCAAGATTTGGACCATCCTGGAAACATGTCCTTGCTACAAGACCATCCAACTCAATACATAAATTGGTAAAGTGAAAATACATAGTAATATTGGACAGTTCATCTTCATCACCACCTACATAACCAGCACTGTCAGAAATGACCCAATAATCTAAATCATGAAAATATTCAAATTTGCGTCTATGATATAGCTTTTTTACGACAGATACCGGGCTGACATACTCTGCATCAAACCATGTCCGGTTACCATCAGAATCCCATTCATGGATTGTGACACTAGCATCATTGTTCATACGAAACATGTCTTTCTCAGGAATCCTATTCATCTCATGTCTGTCTATCTGTATAGTATT
>DDZT01000101.1:16375-16717 GCA_002346435.1 Anaerolineales bacterium UBA3001 | reverse complement strand
TCTTTTGTATCACATAGACCTGCATCAAACACATACTGCTCCGTACCAGACGCCATATCCATAGATAGTGCTAGTGCATTAGCTATCTTGTCTTTATCAAGACCCATAGCTAGCGCAGCAACCACAGCACTGGCTAAGGTGCCAGCTTGTGACTTGTGATCTAATCCCCGCTCACGTTGTGCTACTTTCACTCCTGGCTGTATTGCACCAAATACATCATATCCAGCAGCAATAATGGTAACAAGCTCTTTCCCACTCATACCACGTTGTTCACAAAGCGCAATAGCCAACGGTACTAGTTCCGCGGCCACATGCCCACAAACCCGATGTGAATCATCCATT
>DDZT01000101.1:3084-16147 GCA_002346435.1 Anaerolineales bacterium UBA3001 | reverse complement strand
CTCATACCACGCTGTTCACAAAGCGCAATAGCCAGCGGCACTAGTTCCGCGGCCACATGCCCGCAAACCCGATGTGAATCATCCATACCTAGATGCTTGGAAGCTACAGCATTTGCCCAAGCAGCTCCTGCTGCAGACAACTTAGTATCAGTACCCCACAAAACAGACTCACTACCAGGTTCAGTTGCCATGGCAAATTCACCAGCTAGTTTACCCAAGTGAGTATCTCTAGCTCCCAGTGCACAACAAATAGTGTCGACAATTACCTGTCCTGCCCTTTTTAGGGCCAAGGGTGGCAACATGTCATACTCTAAATTGCTTGCATGATCCGCGATATACTCCACCGCATTCATGGACTTCATATCAACCATTAGTTCACCTCCTAGAACCTACCATTCCAATAATCATATACACAATCACAAATCGCTACTTAAACATCACTCATATTGATGGTCTTGTTAGCACGACTAGACTCATACACAGCTTCCGCTATCCTATAAGCCTCAATCCCATCTTCCATAGTCACAAACGCAGACTCACTATTCAAGATCGCATTAACGACATTTCTAGCCTGCTGCTCAAAATGACCCACAGGTTCAAAATTCTGAGTGGAAACTTCACCATCATTACTGACAACTGTAAGTTCAGTCCCATTTGAAACTATTATAGTCCCTTGCCTACAATAAACTTCAGTGCGCGAAAACGGACTAGGTACAACTGAAGATGGTTGATTGCCAACAACAGTAGCATAACAACCATTCTCAAATTGAATCAATGCTCCAACACCATCTTCTACATCAACATCATGACTATGGGTACCAACGATACCAGTCACAGATGCTGCATGACTACCAACAAACCAGAGAATCCTGTCAAGATTGTGGATTCCAGAATATAACAGAACACCTCCGCCAGAAGATTCATGTCTCCAGACCCATTGAGGAACCCTGCTATCACCGGGAAACCTAAAGTGTTCATGTATAGATACAATATCTCCTAACTCACCATGCTGTAAAAGTTCAGATGCTTTGGAAAATGCTGTACGATATCGATGGACAAAACTCACCGTACACACGAGATCACCTGCATCTCTGTATGCTGCCCAAAGTGTTTTAGCTTCTACAAGCGAATTGCCCATCGGCTTTTCCATAAGAAGATGACAATTAGCATTCAACAGATTAAGCCCACAATCAAGCAATTGATCATGTGGCAAAGCTACAACACCCAAATCCAACCCCGCAGATATAAGAGAGTCAACCGAATTGTAACAAGTTGTTCCAAATTCACTTACTAACTGTTCGCCTCTGGTTTGGTTGATCTCAGCTACACCAACAATTTCCACTTCTTCAGACATGTTCGCAAATGCCTCTAAGTGATGGTGACCTGCACCACCTCCCCCAAAAACACCTACTCTGATCTTATTACTCATAGTTTTTCAAACCAGTACAGACATTAACTTGATAGGCGCATGTAGTAACGACTCGCATTATGTGGTGAAAGTCGCACAGCACCATGATCAGTAACCATAAAATTATCAGATATCAAAAATCCGCGATTATTCTCAAGTACAGTGCCCGGATGGTATGAAAGAATCATGTTCGATTTCAACACAAAATCAGGGTCCGATGCTGAACTAGGACCATCACTACCATCAAGACCGGTACTATGACAATCAGGAGTGTGTTTACCATCCACTTTGAGACTACTGCCTCCTGCCTTCATTACTTCGGCAATAGCTTTATCATTTGCATCAGAAATATCAGCATACGTATTTCCGGTACATGCCACCGCAGAAGACGCATCAACAGCCGCAAGATATGCATCCAATTGTAACTGAACTTCATCTGGCAAATCGATAAAAGAGAATACTGTGGTCATTTCCAACCAATATCCCCAGGGACTCTCATAAACAATCTCAAAGTTTATGATGTCATCCTCTGACATTGTTAAATCCTTAGGTGTCGGAACTGTAAAAGGTGTGAGATCAAGAGATAGTTTTGTTCGGCCCCAAAACGCACCTTTTGCCTTCACAAATTCTTCTGTTGCCGCACATACATCCCAGTATCTAGCCCCTACATGAGACCGATCGGCGAAAACATCCATACACGCATCTAAAATATAGCCATTCTGCTGAACTGCTTCTAGTTCGAAAGGTGATTTGATCTGCCTGATAGTATTATACTGATCAGTAGCATCAATTAGCTCATGATTGCCGAGAACTTGTTGCAGAGACTCATAGGCACCAAGCGGGAGTAGTTTTTTCATATTAACCACACCTATTCGTTTTCCGCTATCACCAGCATAACCTGTTACAAGCTCCTGAACTCGTTCCATTAGATCTGCGGGCGACTCAACTCTTTCTTTGCGTGTTGTTGTCTCGTTCCTAGTCCAAACTCCTTGATAAGAGCTCCACACTAGCATATAAGGATCTGGATCATCTTGACCAAGCACAGCATAACCTGCACCACCCCAAAGATGGGCATTGGTAATATAGCGAATAGCACCCATACCTCCCGGCGCTCCTCCACCAATTATCACGAGAGCAGCAAAATCCTCGCTCTTCATCATATCCTGAATTTTACTGATGCGTCCTTTTACATCCTGTACCAATCCATCATGTGTAAGCATATTAGTCTCCTCTATAGTAATCTTTAGTAACCTTTACAAATTGAACAGTTCATCTACTATCAAAAAATATCGTTTTCCAGTTTGTGCTACATTACCCATTCATATGGAGCACCAAAAGCAACCTCCTCACCAATATTATTCGCCACAGCTCTATCATAAATCATCTTAGCAACTGCTGCGTCCTCAACACCAGTACCCCCTGACAAGAAAATCGAGTATCCCCAGTCCGATTCTCGAGATGGTTTGTTTCCAGATATTATATCTCCAATATCAGCATATATATCATCAGCTGTCATCAAACCATCCGCAATAGGAATTAACACTTCTCCTGCTTCGTCCATACCACATCCCCAATCATCCAACACCACCTTGGAATTGACCACAAAATTGTCATCAACTTCTCTTGCCCACGGATCATGCCTACCCATAGCATTAACATGTACTTGTGTCTCGGTGAGATCCCTACTCGAGAATACTGGAGTGGGAGATGTAGTCATAGTAGTAACTATGTTAGCACCCTCCAGAGCACTTTCTGGACTACGCACCGGCACAATATCTATTTCCAATTCCTTACTCATAGAAACACAAAACTCACGAAGTGGTTTCTCTTTGCGACTATATACCTGTACCTTTTGTAAGTCACATACTCTTTTTACAGCATGTAACTCTGTTCGTGCATGCCGACCGGATCCAAATAAAGCCATTGTTAAAGCTCCTTTAGGAGCTAGGTATTTTGCTGCTACTGCAGCCACAGCTGCAGTCTTAAACCAATCGTAGTACAAAACCTCCATGATAGACAGCAACTCTCCAGTTACAGTATCAAACAACAATTGGAATGTTTGAAGTGGACCACTCATTCCAGTAGTATAAACATTAAGGCCAGCAGCATTCATACTTGAGATCGCAGCTCCCTTGAACTTAACAGCTGGTAAACCTTCAGGCTGCCGCCCTCTGTCAGCATGAATTCCACCATCACCCTCAAACCAGGCACACTTTCGTGGAAAATTCAGACCTCGCCCCTTACCTTCCTCTCTATAACCAAGTTCAACGGCGTCAATATAATCGTCTAATTCCAGCAATCCTTGTAAGTCATGATTACGCAATATCAGCGCCATGACAACCTCCCTTTATTATTTAACATTGCAGTTAATCCACATCTTATGATTTTCAATTTAGCTACTTCATACTACTTACTGCGCGAAACTACTGATTGTTCGATTGACTACATACCAAACTGCGCTGATCAAACCCACAGCAACACAAAACCAACCACTTGCAGCAACAACCCATACAACACTAAATATATCAGTTAAATAACCAGCGCCAATAGTTGCCACAGGAAGAAGCCCCCATACCACACCCCAGCTACCGATTATTCTTCCTCGAAACATATCTGGAACTCTACTCTGATATGTAGCATTCATAATTGTAAGAAAGACCCCCTGAAACAAACCTGTTAAGCCAGCCATCAAATACAGCATAACCACAGACCTAGTATATGCAAATAATACCAAACTAAGTCCAAAACCCACCGTAGCTACAATACATTTTTCACTGGGTTTATTTACTTTAGATACAAAGGAGAGCATCAAACCTGAAATAGCGGCGAATGCACTTGCAATGCCGATCAAGTTTCCATAAAGATCAGGTCCGCCCTTTATTACCTTGTCTACAAACACTGGAGTCATCTTCAAGTAGGTCATACCTATTGGTATAGACAAGAGACCCATAAAAAGCAGAAGCAAAACAACCTTGTCTCCCAGCAGATATTTCTGAAAGCTCTCACTCAATTTGTCTCTATCAACGGACGAACTGAATTGGTGCTCTTTCTCATCGAGTTTCTTACGATAATCATTTTGGTGCAAATTCGTTTTCAAGACTACAAAAGTAATTCCGGCCCCAGCTAATGTCAACGCTGAAACAGCTAAAGCCACCGTATAATTGTAGTAAGTTAGTAATAGACCAGCTATTACAGGACCAAAAAACCCCATCATGCGCGTACTAGATAAATCAAAAGATGCTATCGAAAACACATTATTACCTTTAAGGATTGTTGCGAGTAAGGCTAGCCTGCTAGCACCGTAGAATGAAAATGAAATACCCATAAATAAATTTGCTGCACCTAGCAAGAATTTTGTCTCCAAAGCATTACCTACAATCCAACTATATACACCAGCCACCAAAGCTCCTAGCACACATGCGCCTATTAATAATGTTCCCCTAGACATCTTCTTATCCCCCAACCAACCTGCTAGAGGTGAACATGGTAACAGAGGAATTCCGTATAAAAAACCCACCAAGGCCACCCAAGCTGCATCTTCGGACATTTGTACTGCCTGCCACAAACAAGTAATGACAAAAATCCGAGTCCCAAGATGTCCTAAGGTGCCACCCAGCCAATAAGCTGGATATTCAGTGTGCCGTAATTTCTTTAAATCAATTAACCAACCAGAAAATCTATGGTGTACCAACAGTGCTTTATCACCTAAACCTAAATCTCTATGTCCTAACATAAAATATCATAATCCTCGCACAATTTAGGTGTACTAAAATTAACTAGCACAAGCACATTATAGACTTTGTGGTACATGTAACAAATTGATTGCTTGCAACAGGAGCTTACTTGTTGCTATATTTGATCTCTAACAAGGAGCAGACAACAAAATTGCCAACCCAACATATGTCTTACTGAGATGTTTGGCCTGAGTTTTGCTCTAAACGAATCGGTGGAAGCCCCTTACCCGCACCCATTTCATCAATTCTGTGACAAGCTGCATAATGCCCTGGTCTCCACTCCTTTAACTCAGGTCTATTTGTTCTACATTCATCAACAACAAGTGGGCATCGAGTACTAAATAGACATCCTTTAGGAGGGTTCGCAGGATTAGGAACATCACCTTGCAGAACAATACGCTGTCGTTTTGCTTCTATTACAGGATCTGGAACTGGAATTGCTGAAATGAGGGAAACTGTATATGGGTTCAATGCATTGACAAAAAGCTGATCAGTCTCGGCTAGTTCTACTATGTGACCCAAATACATAACCGCTACCCTGTCAGAAATATGACGGATCATACTAAGATCATGGCCTATAAACAAATATGTCAGACCTATATCAGCACGAAGATCTTCAATCAGGTTCACAACCTGAGCTTGAATAGAAACATCTAAAGCAGATATTGGTTCATCACACACAATAAAGTCCGGTTCGGATGCTAAAGCTCTAGCTATACCCACTCTCTGACGCTGGCCGCCAGAAAACTCATGCGGAAATCTACTAGCCACATCAGGACTCAACCCTACTACTTCTAGCAAATGATTTACTCTATCTTGGATCTTCTGTTTATCTACGGTGCCATGAATACGGATAGGTTCAGCAATAGTAGCTCCAACAGATAGACGAGGATTCAATGAGGCAAATGGGTCTTGAAATATCATTTGCATGCGCCTACGCATATCCCTCATTAATTTGGGATCCAAGTGTGCTAATTTGACACCATCAAACTCAATTTCTCCGGCCGTAGGCTCATATAACTGCAGAATTGCCCTACCTGTTGTAGTTTTTCCGCAACCACTTTCACCTACCAATCCAAAAGTCTCACCACGAAGAATATCAAATGTGATACCGTCAACAGCCCGCACAGCACCAACCTGCCGCTGAAGTACACCCCTCCTAATTGGGAAATGCACCTTCAGATTTTTGACACGCAACATATTTTTGTTATTCAACGGTTCGCTCACATTCATTTTTCATATCCCACCAACAAGCAGAACTGTGCTGACCTTCCAGAACAATAAGATTAGGGTTTTCTGTTTTACATCGATCAAAAACATATTTGCAACGCGCAGCGAAAGGACAGCCATCAATTGGGTCTAGCATATTGGGCGGTTGACCATCTATGCTCGTCAAACGCTCCGTAGAACTATGTTCTTGGTCATGACGAGGTAATGACTCGAGTAAACCTTGTGTGTATGGATGCGATGGGTTTGCATACACATCCTGAGCAGAGCCTGTCTCAACAATCTGACCAGCATACATTACAGCTACTCTATCAGCAAGTCGCGCAATCACACCAAGATCATGTGTAATCAGTATCATGCCCATGCCCTCACTGTTACGCAAATCGTTTAATAACTCAAGAATTTGAGCCTGAATAGTAACATCTAAAGCAGTAGTAGGCTCATCAGCTATAAGTATAGGTGGAGAACAAGCTAAAGCAATTGCAATCATTACTCGCTGACGCATACCACCCGAAAATTGATGAGGGTAGTCATTTATCCTCTCTGCAGCATCTGGAATTCCTACCTTATCCAATAATTCTACACTGCGATCCAAGGCTTCACCCCAGGACATATCTTTATGTTCAACTAAAGGTTCGGCAATCTGAGTTCCAATTGTCAATACTGGATTAAGTGATGTCATTGGGTCTTGAAAGATCATGCCAACCTCTACAGATCGCACCTCTCGTATCTCTGATTGGCTCATAGCCAACAAGTCACGATCACCAAGTAAGGCAGTACCATCCACAATTCTCCCTGGCGGATTAGGAATAAGCTGTAGTAAGGACATCATTGAGACAGATTTACCGCACCCACTCTCACCTACAACTCCAAGAACCTCTCCACGATTCAAATGGAAAGAGACACCATTCACAGCTCTAACCACTCCACCTAGAGTATGAAATTCTGTCCTCAGATCGTCTACTTGAAGAACTTTTTCAAAATCGTTCATAACTCAGATATATCCAATTGTAATCACTATCAATCAAAAAATATACAATATTAAAATCTTATCTTAGACATCAAACCACAACAAACACAAGCGTATTATAACAACCAACGTAAGCTATCTACAATGCCCCTACAGCTCCACCATCCACTAATATAGATCGCCCAGTAATATAGCGAGCTAAGTCTGACGCCAAAAACGCAGCTAGTGCCGCTGGTTCATCAGGATCAGCCAAACGCCCTATAGGTATCTTGCTTGCCGTTATTGCAAGCTCTTCGTCAACACTTATACCTTTCTTTTCTGCACGAGCACCGGCTAATTCAATAGCACGATCAGTACTAGTTGGGCCAGGACAAATGTTGTTTACAGTGATGCCATACTCAGCAATTTCATTAGACAATGTTTTTGCCATACCACCAACAGCAAGTCGCACGCCATTTGATAGCATTAAATTTGGTACAGGCTCTGTAAGTGTTTTGGAAGTAAAATTGATAATTCTGCCCCATTCCTGCTCTTTCATGCCGGGTATACATTCGCGAATTAAACGGACTGCACTAAGAAAAACCAACTCGAAAGCCGAAACCCATTTTTCATCACTTGCAGAATCAAAAGGACCAGGCGGAGGACCTCCCGAGTTTGTTACTAAAATGCTTACCGTACCCAACTCATCATTTACTGCATTAACTAGACCTGCTATTGATTCAGTATTGCGCAAATCAACCTGAAATGCACCTACGTGACCATCACTCAAAGCATGTTTCTGGACCTGTCCAATAGCATTTTCAAGTGCATCTTCGTTGAGATCGCATAGAGCTACTTTACATCCCTCCATTGCTAATCTTATAGCAGTGGCTAAACCAAGACCATTAGCCGAAGCAGCAACAAGTGCCGTACGATCCTTAATCCCTAAATCCATTGTTTATTTATCTCCCTGGGTATCTGCCCAATGTAAAAGTTTGTCCAGCTCATCAAGTGTCATCTGATCTATAGGAGCATGAGGCTTTCGAGCTGTTGGCGAACCAATTATTCCTCTACGATAGTACGCTTGCTTGCGTAACGGCAAATTAATATATTTTTGATTCTCAAAACTAATCAATGGGCAATATCTGTTAAACAACTCTTCTGCACCTTTTAGGTCACCATCATTGAATTTATCATATATTCTGACCAGAACATTAGGAAATGCAAATCCAGTCATAGTACCAACAGCACCATGGCGCAATTCTTCCATAAACATTATGCCACCAAGCCCACCAAAAATCTTCATTTCTGCATTCTGACTCAACAAGTCAGAAGCCTTCTTTGGGGAAGGTTCATCCTCCAACTTTATATTACTAAGCGATAATTCAGAGCCTGCCAGATCCAAGAGAAATTCAGTTGACATGTACACTCCTGTACTGGACGGATGATCTTGTATAACTATTGGTGCTTCTAATGTGTTAGCTAACGTAAGATAGTGATCTCGCATAGCAGCATCACTAGGACGCATTAACTTCGGAGGTGTTATCATAACCGATGATGCACCTAACTCAATAGCTCTTTCGGATGTAGCAATACACCCATATGTAGATGGATGTGATGTACCTACACACACTGGTATTTCACCACTCACAACATCAATTACAGTCTTAAGCACAATGTCCCGTTCCGCATCTGTAAGTTTGTGTGCCTCTCCCAATACACCGAGCACGGTAATACCATGTACTCCTGAGCTCAACATAAACTCCGTGACTGACTTTAAGCTTTGTATATCTATAGTTTCGTCTTCATTGAACGGTGTCGGCATTATATTGTAGACACCTGACATATTTTTTGCAGAATTATTCATAATAAATTATATTTTTTTGATTAAGTAAGAAAAAAATCATCCTGAAACACTTTGCGGACAGGATGATAAAAATGAATACATACCTACAACTGCTTTCAATTACTTGGAGGATCTCGGCTAAAGCCATAAGATCCTCCAAGTAATTTTGTTACTTTCTAAGAAACTTTACTTTTTCGTATAGTTTCCTTATCCTGATCCTTTATTACTTAGCAACCTTGAGATCTCGGAAGGTCATCCAACCATCCTTACGAGCATCCCATTCGAAGTCACTATTGATAGCAATAACATTCTGCATTTCATAGAGTACGACGTCTCCACCCCACTCTAGATAATACTCTTGCCAATCTGCCCATAGATCCAACCTTGCGGCTGAGTCAACGGTTTGCATAATCTGATCACTATTAGCATCCCATTCTGGAACACATTGTCCATTGTTCTTACCAGGCCAATCACATTGGTAGAACAAAGGTGTCATTGCAGGACCACAACCAAGTGTAGTCAACATAATGTCACGATTAGCACCTGGACCCTGAATTTGCTCAGAGTAGGCTGAGTTATCCATGACAGTAAGTTCTACATCAAAGCCAACGTCCTGAAGCATAAGTGCTGCAACCTCAGCAACTTCTTTCTCGTTACCATATTGATTTGTTAGACTCTCGAAGTAAACCTTAGGTTTGTTGCCGCCATCTGGATCATATCCAGCATCGATCAACAACTGCTTGGCTGCATCTGGATCAAACTCTGCATCAGCTGCTGCTTCACCATAGTACTTGTCTGCAAAACCTTCAGGATAACCTGCACAGACACGGACTAAGTTCGGTACAGCTGCACCTTGTACTGATGCTAGTGTAGAACGATCCAGTGCGTGAGACACTGCCTGACGTACTAGTGGGTCAAGTGTTACAGGCTGATAGTCTGGATAAACCTCATCCATGGTACCAGGCTCAGTGTCTGCTCTTAGATACAAGTGATGCATTCTGTTCATTGGAGCTAGAAGCAAATCAATACCAGCAGTCGAAGCTAACTTGATTCTGTCTGGCTCAGGTACTTTGGCCATCATATCAACATCACCGGTAATCATAGCTTGAACCTGTGTAGCACTATCCGGGATTACCTGATAGATGATTGTGTCAACATCTGGACGTCCACCCCAGTAGTCATCCCATGCTTCCATATGGTATCTGTCACTCTCAGTGAACTCTATCAACTCATATGGACCAGAACCAACTGGGTTCTTGGCAAACTCTTCTTCACCAACTTCTGCCATATAGTCTGGAGGTAGTAGCTCACAACCGTTATAACTTACTACATACTCGAAGTAAGCTTCTGGTGCGCCAGTCATAATATCAACAGTCACGTCATCAACTATTTTGACTTCACTTATGAACTGCCACTGTGGGTGAACAAGGAAATCCTCACGTGTCATTACACGATCAAGATTCCATTTCACTGCTTCAGCGTCAAGAGGCTCACCGTTATGGAAGGTGATACCTGGACGCAAGTTGAAACGCCAAGTGGTGTCATCAAGTGCTTCCCAGCTTTCAGCAGCCTGACCATGATAACCGGAAAGATCCCAGTTTCTCCAAATCAAGCATTCGTAAATGGTGTTAGTAAGCCAGTGAGTAGAACCGTACCAGGTTACAGGAGCATCCATTGTGCGGATAGGTCCATTATGTGCATAAGTGAAAGTCACTGGTGCACGTGGTTCGGCTTCTGCTTCAACTTCAACTTCAACGTACTCAACTTTAGAAACTTCTACTTCTTTCACTACTTCAACTTCAACTTCCTTCTCAACTATTACTTCTTCTTTTACAACCTGTGTTACTACTACTTCTTTCTCAACCTCAACAACCTGAGGTGAGCATGAAGCAAGCATCACACCAGTTACTATCAACAAATACAATAGCAACTTAGGCGCGGAACGAAACTTTTTGCTTAGATTCATATTGTTTCTCCTTGTCTCCTTTTTTTGTTTTTCCGACTAAATATAACACCTACTCCGACTAAATATAACACCTACATTAAGCATTTACTTTTGCTGGCCATCTAGGAGATGACCCACCAATTATACACGAAAATTCGTCAATAGCCATTTGAATTTCTCCGGTACGGGTAGTACCACTGCCACCACCAATATGGGGGGTCAAAATGACATTGTCTAACATTGTTAATGGGCTGTCAGCTGGTAAAGGCTCATAATCAAACACATCAAGTCCTGCGCCCTTAATCTGTCCTTGCAAAAGCGCATTTATCATGGCAGTCTCATCAACAACGCCACCTCGACAAATATTGATTAGAATAGCATCATCCTTCATAACCTCAAACTCAGATGCACCTATCATCTTTTCAGTGTTAGGGGTGTGAGGAACTGCTAGACATATGTAATCAGAACTAGCCAGCATGTCGTTAAGACTCATAAATTCCAGCGGAACACCTTGCTCAATTTCTTCAGATAAACGAGTACGTTTATAGTATGACACTCCCATACCCATAACACTGGCACGAATAGCGAGCTCATATCCTATTTCTCCCAAACCCACAATTCCAAGTCGTTTACCATGTACTTCATGTACATTTTCATTCTTCATCCAATGAAATGCCATCTTCCATTGCTCACTCTGTTCGGGATGTATTCCTCTATACCTATATGCCCCACTAGCCACGCTTTCATGTGAAATTAGCAAATCCTTGCTCATAGATAAAATGAGAGTCATTGCAAGCTCAGCAACACAATTAGGTCCTTTACGCCAAACTGTAGAAAATTTAACGCCCTGGTCGTTTATGGCTTGAACATCAAAGTTGCTGTGGTTTCTACCCAGACTAAGAGCTAGCTCCAAGTTAGTAAGCTTCTTAAGTACAGCAGCATCTATCTTTTGGTCTTGAGCAATCAATCCAACCACATCTGACGATAACAAATCGGGAAAATCATCATTTGTTGCCGGGCATATCAACTCATATCCATCCAAATATCCCTGCAATTCGTCACAAGCTGGTGCATGTTCACTATCTGCAATTAGTATTTTCTGACTCATAATCCTCCACTCTTAATTACTTTAATATAGGTAATATAGCCTATTTATAATTTACTCAATACAATATATTTAAGTTATATGTAGACAATCAAGACATCCTGCTTAATGCTTTACCCATACGTTCAAGTCCTTCTTTCAACTTAGCTTCAGGCTGCAAGAAAGTTACACGCACATAATATTTTGAGTCCGGTGCAAAAGCACCGCCTGGATAAATCAGTACATGCTCTTCTTCCAATATCCTTGCTGCCAATTCGACACTATCTATACCAAGATGAGAAACATCGCCAAATATAAATTGGCCGCCTTGCGGCATTCCATATTTGATACCCATGGAATCAAATGCATCTAACACAACCTGACGACGACGAACATATCTTGCCTTCATATCTTCCAAAGCATCTGATGGACCAGTCAGCGCCTCAATGCCCGCATGTTGAGCTACAACATTAGCTGGACCAGACACGGAAGCCTTAATTGTCTTTACTTTTGCCATTAGAGCAGGCGGTCCGGTTATCCACCCAAGACGCCATCCCGTCATAGCATAAGCCTTGGAAAAAGCATTGAGTGTCAATGTACGATCCTTTCCAGCCTCAAGCGACTGCGGACTGCAATGTACGCCTCCATCATAAATAAATTGATCATATATATCGTCTGCAAGAACAATCAAATCATTTCTCTCAGCAATATTGACCAATTTTTGCATTGTCTCAGTAGGTATAACTGAGGCTGTAGGATTGTTAGGTGATACTAAAAGTAGTGCAGCTGATCGATCGGATACAGCTTGCTCAACCAAGTCTGGATCTACCGCAAAATCTTTCTCCAATAAAGTAGGTATACCTACTTTAT
>DDZT01000101.1:0-2786 GCA_002346435.1 Anaerolineales bacterium UBA3001 | reverse complement strand
AGTAGGTATACCTACTTTATTGCCTCCAGCAAACGCAAGTGCATCATTATAAGTACTATAATTAGGCTCAGGAACTATCATTTCATCCCCAATAGAACCTATACTTGCTAGCACCATTAACATTATTGCTTCTTGACCACCGTTAGTAACAACTACTCCCGTTTCCGGATCCACATCAATGTCATTAATCCGTTTGACCCTTTCACTAATCGCTTTTCGCAAATCCAAAAGTCCTTCGACAGGTGAAGGCTTCAAATTATCCATCTGCATTGCCCGATTAGCAGCCTCAACAATGTTTGAGGGGGTATCAAAATCGGGATCACCACGACCAAGCACGATTGCATCTAATTCCTTGGCTTTGGCAATTAGAGAATAAAAAAGTGCGGTACCTGTCAGTTTTTTGTTTCCATCCTTATTATCTTGTTGTGACACAGGCAGTTTCTCCTTTGCATCTGATAATCATCTTAGACTACCAGACAACATTAATTGGTAATTTACAGTATCCAACAACCATCTATATCGATATCGTTTTATCATATCTAATCTGTACTTGCGCTAACCGCAAACTGTACAGCATCATCAACACCAAAAATGCTTCCGCTCTCATAGTGTCCAGTTAGTGCAGAACCGGCTGCTTGCACTAATGAGTTTATTTGAGACGCCTCAATTCCCTTTACAGTAATGAAGCAGCTAACAGTGGAAGTTGATACTTCAACCCCCATTTGCCCTAAAGCCTCATCCACGGTTGTTCTGGATGACTGTAAATTAGCACGAACTTTTTCAAAATCATCCGACCAACTAGTACTAACCTCAAGAGCAGCATACTGCGCTGCGGTACTAGTACATATGCTTAGTACCTGTTTCATACTAACTATCTTCTCAGCAATTCCCATGGGAGCAGCTATGAAGCCCAATCCCTGCGGCTCTATACCTAAACCAGGCCATAATTCACCCACAGCAATAACAGATCTGTTTGAGTCCTCTAAATTGATTTGCATTGCCTGATCCACAGAATTCAACCATGGACTTAATCCAATATCAATAACAGCAGTTTGACCATTAACACCCAATTTGCCTAACAGATCGCTTTGATAAATTGCACCACTGAATCTGGATGGATTTTCCATTAGAACAGTGTCTGATCCTAAAACACCATCAGAATTGAACATGTCCGATGCCATCAACCATCCTAACTGTTCGTCACATTCTGATTCATATAATTGGCAACCTCGCAATGATAAAGCCAATCTGTTACCTGGATGCGAAACCTTTGGAAGTGCCACTTTACCTCCAGGAGCAGTAACAACCTGACTTGCCAAAAATCGGCTTTCCTGAACTCCTGATGTGATGATAATATTGTCACTGGTAACATTTTGTACACCATGTGACATTGCATACTCAGCAGCAGCAGCTCTCAACTCAGGAATTCCTGGAACATCAACATAATGAGTTTGACCTGATTTCAAAGCGCTATAAGACGCCTTTACTGCATCACCATCTAAATCTTTGTAGATGTATGATTGAACCAACTCGGTGCTAATATTAGAATTTGCCATATTTAACCTCATAAAATACTAATTGAAATTGCTTATGCGTTACTAAGCACATAGATTCCTTGATGCTCATTATACATCCAAGCATCGATTATATTTTGTATTCAACTATTTTATCTAGCTATCTCTTCAACTAAATCTCCAAGAATAGCCAAGGTAGTGCCCTCAGGCAGCACAGGCCAAGATGCTCCGGCAAATAGTACAACCCCTGCCTTGGGCGCCTTAATCTCCTCGATTGTCGTACCCTCAAATGGGTGACGAACATGACCAATAATGTCACCGGCAGCTACAGTACTGCCTCTCTTATCGGTGTCCATAAACACAAACCCTCTTTCACCACTCGGTTTAAGCACAGTGTGTGCATCTATTACATCAGTCTTGGAACTCTCAAATTCAAGATCTCCCGATAACATACCTAGGGATTTCATGGAATTCATAACTGCATTGCTTATACGATTCATATCCTCTTCTCTGTAATCCCGCAATCCAGGACCACCACCAATCCATGCAGATACAACCGTGATACCATCCTTTGCTGCCTCATAAGCCATTGATGTGTCTGCTGGTTGACTCAAAAGCACTTGGGGCAACCCAGCATCAACGGCCATCTTACGTGATTTGTCGACTTCCCCAGTATTGTAGACGCCTGCATAACGATGGTAACTCCACTGCGATCCAGTATGTATATCCAGAAGAGCATCAGCTTTGCTTATCACTTCACTATAATACTTGTCTATCATCTGCTCACTGATAGTACCATCCGAACTACCTCGTCCAAGCTCATTTAGATTCTTGTCATCCCAAATCGAATTGACCTGTTCAAACTCAAATCCTGAGGTGTTCATCAGAGGAACTAAAATCAATGTGCCTGACAAGACGCTTGGATCAATCTCTTTGACTACTTGAGGTAAAACCAAAGCTGGTTCAATCTCAAGACCACTCAAACCAGCCTGGACCACTAAAACTGGCCCATCTGAGGATCCTTCTACAATATGCAACGGAATATTTGCAGAAAAACGACTATGAGTTACACCAGTTTCAAAAAAACCAAAGGCCTTACTACCTTTTTTTGCTTCTATAGAGTCTATTTTCATCTTCACTTCTCCTCAACTTTATTGTAAACTCATCTTACTATTTTTATATTCTAAGCATCCACCATTATTACTCAATGACAAAATAGTTTTGAGCTAAACCATTAATCGAAATCAACATACACATCAGTAGTACGTCTAT
>DDZT01000105.1:23056-23316 GCA_002346435.1 Anaerolineales bacterium UBA3001 | reverse complement strand
CTACATTGCTAATGAATGGATTCGGGTCTCATCGTATCGAAGGTATCGGGGATAAACATGTGCCGTGGATACACAATGTAAAAAATACAGATATGGTGATAGCGGTCGATGATGAAGCTGCTATGAACGTTTCTCGACTATTTAATGAAGTGGAGGGCATCAAGTATCTTGAAAAGCAGGGAGTAGATAGTCAATTGCTTGGGCAGCTACCTCTTGCGGGTATTAGTGGCGTAAGCAATTTGATTTCAGCTATAAAATTT
>DDZT01000105.1:0-22743 GCA_002346435.1 Anaerolineales bacterium UBA3001 | reverse complement strand
AAATGGTACGAATTAGGACCCGAGGATGTTGTTATGACTGTACTGACTGATGGTATGGAACTATACAATAGCAGATTGGCGGAGCTCAACGATACCCATGGTAGATTCACAGAAATGGATGCACATCTAGTATACGGAAAAGATGTTATTGGAGCGAGTACGGACTATATGGCGGAACTTGATTATTACGGGAAGAAGCGGATACATAATTTAAAGTACTTTACTTGGGTCGAACAGCAGGGTAAGACTTATGATGAAATTCAAGCGCAGTGGTATGAGGATAGCTATTGGCGTGATATTAGACAAAGCGTTGAGCCTCTCGATTCTCTAATTACTGAGTTTAATCGTATGAGTGGAGCTACTCTAGGTTAAGGATATTTGGTTATAGGCGTATAGGATTATGAAAAATAGGAAAGTCGCACTATGCTCGGTGTGGAATAAGACAGGCTTGGATAAATTTTGTAGTAATTTGTCTGAAAGAGGGTGGATGCTTGTGGCGACTGGCGGTACGGCCGCCCATATACAAGACTGTGGTGTTGATGTTGTAGAGGTTTCCGAGTACACGGGTAGCCCTGAAGTCCTTGGTGGGCGTGTTAAAACTCTGCATCCAGCTCTTCACGCTGGTATATTGGCGCGGCGTTCCGCATCAGATCTAGGCGAGCTTAAGAAACAAGGCTGGTTCCAGATAGATATGGTTATCGCGAATTTATACCCCTTTGAGGATGTAATATCTGACGCGTCGGCAACTATTGAAATGGCCATAGAAAGTATTGATATAGGCGGGGTTGCGCTATTGCGAGCGGCTGCGAAAAATTTTGATAGGTGTACAGTGGTATCAGGACCTGACGACTATCAAATGGTTATTGATAGTATCGATAATAAATGTTTGAGTGCTCAAATGAGGAAGCAACTCGCCCTCAAAGCGTTTAGGCGAACTTCTCAATACGATAGGGCGATATCAGACTACATAAGTGACGATGAATCATTTGAAATTCGAGGACATCATCTGGCGCAGCTTGGTTATGGAGAAAATCCGCACCAGCGCGCATCGCTTTATTCGCTGGGAAAGTTTAGTGGTCCACTAGGTGGAAGAGTGCTTGACGACAAAGATGTATCTTATAATAATGTGCTCGATATGGATAACGCTATACGGGTGTTGCGATCATACAGTGATACTACAGCAGTTGTGATGAAACATAATGCTCCATGTGGTATAGCGAGTGGAGAAAGCGTAGCTCACGCAGTTCGGGCGGCAATTGCGTGTGATCCCGTATCGGCTTTTGGCAGCGTTATTGGAGTAAATGGTAAGCTTGACATTGAAACCGCGAATGAGCTCAAAGGACTTTACGTGGAGTGTGTTGTGGCAACTCATTATGAAAAAGACGCGTTAGAGTTGCTACGAAAAAAGGGTAAGTGTAGATTACTCGAAGTGCCAAAACTAGACGAGGTGCACGATACGCACGAAATTAGAAGTGTTGGGGGTGGATTCTTAGTGCAAACCGCAGACTCAGCTGTAACTCCTTATAACGAGATGGAAATAGTAAGTGCTAGGCATCCAACCGATAACGAGCAAGAAGACCTTTTGTTCGCGTGGACTGCATGTAAACATGTAAAATCTAACGCTATCGTTTTAGCAAACGGGCTGTGTACAACTGGTATCGGTGGCGGCCAGCCGAGCAGAGTACAGTCTGTTGAGATAGCGATACGTTCGGCTGGAGGCAAAGCAAAAGGCTCGGTTATGGGGTCTGATGCGTTTTTCCCATTTCCTGACGGACTTGAGCTTGCGGCAAACGCTGGAATAAGCGCTGTTGTACAGCCAGGCGGCTCAATCAGAGACGATCAGGTGGTAGATACTGCAAATAAACACGGCATGGCCATGGTATTCACAGGTAAGCGCCACTTCAAACACTAAACAAATACAATAAGGCAAAAAGATTAAAAACACCTATTACACTATCAGATTTATTGCATACTTACTACAATGCGTATAGGCATATAAACTAATGAGGAAAATAATAATTACCTACAAAATACAATGTCAAATTCGATACTATCATCAATTCTCATAATATTCCTACCGTTTGCAGTGATATTGAGCAATTTACGGATTTTTATTAATCCGTGGTTTCCGACATACGAATATTCTAGACAGGGGTTTCCAGAAGATACAATGGAAATGGATAAGGAAACACGTATAAAATTGGCGAATAGAGCAATAAGTTATCTGGTTAATACTTCGGATGTGACCTATTTAACTCAAGATACAGATAATGATGGTTTTCCTTTATACACCGAGCGTGAGCTTCGCCATATGGAAGATGTAAAACTTGTAGTAGGAAGGGCGCTCGGATTGTGGAAATTCTCGGTGTTAATGGTAATCGGTGCACTTGTGTGGCTATATTTCAAGCCTAATACCGACTTAATCATCAAAAATGCATTGAGTTATGGAGCTGGGGTTATTGTTATAGGTATTATTTGCATATTAGCGTATATATTAATAAATTTTGATAGTTTTTTCACTACTTTTCATCAGATTTTTTTCGAGTCAGGAACCTGGACATTTAGTTACACTGATATGTTAATACGACTTTTTCCACCAAAATTTTGGTTTGACGTTGCAACTTACATAGCAGCAGCGTCATTGCTTGAGGGTGCGCTATTGTGGTGGTCTGCTAGGTTTACCTAGGCGCCATATTTCTTTAATCGGCCTGAATGAGCTAGGATAATAGACATTACATCCTTTGCGTGCATAGTACCAAGACCGCCTGACAGACATTCAGTTTCCCCAAAATGGATTGCTTGATCTTTTCTGACTGTATCTGGAGCCCATAGTAAAAAAGGTACTGGATGCCATGAATGCGCCTGCATTCTTGAAGGAGTAGAGTGATCTCCTGTAACAACTAGTACATCGGGGTTAGCTTGCATCAAGGTTGATATTGTTTTATCGACTTCCTCGATTGCGTTCACTTTTGCATCATAATTACCATCTTCTCCGTAACTATCAGTTTGTTTTACATGTACAAACAGAAACTCACAATCATTACTATTGAGTACTCTTTGCCCCGCACTGAATTGATCTGCCACGTTCACACCATCAAACTCAATGGTTTCCATACCAACTAATCTCGCTATACCTCTATACATCGGATATACTGCTACACAACCAGCAGAAAGCTGATAACGTTGGCCAAACGACTTTAATCCTGGATTATGCGAATACCCGCGAAGAGTGACCATGTTAGCATGTTCGTAACCACCAAGCACTTGACCAGCCTCTGCAATCCACTTTCCCACAAGGTCTGCAGTATACTTTGCGTTTTCTGAATTAGGTTTAGGGTCGAGTGGACGCACTCCAGTTTCTTGTGGGTCAGTATCATCTAAATTCACACTCAAATTGTCGCCACGCAATACCATTGCGAATCTATATTGATTAACATGACGAATATCAATGTTTAATCCATTGATATTAATTTCTGCTAAAAGTTCAACCAAAGGCTTAGCAATTTCATCAGTAATCCTTCCAGCACGACGATCAGTCACTATTCCATTTTTATCAACAGTACAAAAATTGCCGCGGATTGCTACATCTCTTGCGCCTACTTGCATACCTACACCATATGCTTCTAATATGCCACGACCAATATCCACATCCAATGGATCATAACCAAACAAGGCTAAGTGAGCAGGACCAGAACCCGGTGTAACTCCTGTTTGTATAGGAATTACTTGACCCACGGCACCTTCTTTAGCTATCTGATCTAAATGCGGAGTAACCGCTTGTTCTAGCTCAGTCTTACCATTGATATCATCGGGCAGTCCGCCAAGACCATCCAAAACTAACATTATTATTTTGGTATTATTAGTTTTGACCAACAAATCAATTAGATTCATATTAGACACATATTTTAATTAAAAGTAAGGGTAGGCTATTGCCTACCCTTAATAGTTCCAACTCAAAATCTAGTGCCAAATTAGCGTATTGCTACCTCAGTAGCTTTATCAAAGATATGCAAATTATCGGTATTACCTGCAACTTGCACAGTATCTCCAACCTTATAGCCAGTACGGGGATCGACTCTCGCTATCATGGTGCTACCACTAACTTCAAGATACAAGAAAACTTCATTGCCCATCATTTCCATAACATCCACTTTTGCCTCAATAAGCGACTGGTTTGATACACCAGGCGGAGTAAATTTAGGGTCGTGTATGTCTTCTGGACGAATTCCATATACAACTTCCTGACCTATATGATTTGCATATAAATCTTTTTGATTACTAGGAACAGTCAGAGCAGTATTTCCTGTATCAACTATTATGTTTCCATTCATTTTAGCTATCTTGGCATCACCAAAATTCATACTTGGTGATCCTATAAAGCCTGCCACAAACATATTAGTTGGTCTGTCATAAAGTTCTTGTGGACTATCAATCTGTTGCAATATACCATCACTCATCACTGCTATTCGTGTGGCCATTGTCATAGCCTCTACCTGATCATGAGTAACGTAAATGAAAGTAGATTGTAATCTTTGATGTAGTTTAGATATCTCTGCTCTAGTTTGAACTCTTAATTTGGCATCAAGATTAGATAATGGCTCATCAAACAAGAAAACGGCAGGATCACGGACAATTGCTCTACCCACTGCAACTCGTTGCCGTTGACCTCCTGATAATTGTTTAGGCTTGCGCTTCATTAACATCTCAATGCCCAAAATCTCAGCTGCATCAGTTACTCTTTTCTTAATCTCATCTTTTGGAACCTTACGAAGTTTGAGACCGAATGCCATGTTATCAAAAACACTCATGTGAGGATATAATGCATATGATTGAAACACCATAGCAATATCTCGATCTTTTGGAGCTACTTCATTTACGACCCTATCTCCAATTGAAATAGTACCATCTGTCGTTTCCTCAAGACCCGCTAACAGCCTCAGAGCAGTGGTTTTGCCGCAACCTGACGGGCCGACTAGAACAAGAAATTCCTGGTCTTCTACATGGATTGAAAGATCGTTGACTGCTATAACTTCCCCGAAGTCCTTTGTGACGTTTTGGTATGTTACTGATGCCATCCTATCCCTCCTAATATTACAACAGTTCCAACAACTTTGACATTATACATCACTTTGACAGCAGTGTTACAGCAGTGTTACTGTATAATTATCATATAACTGAACATTATAAATAGATACAAATTTACCTACTTATATGAACACATTTGCAACTGATAACAATGGATGGATTGAGGTTGTTACTGGATCCATGTTTAGTGGCAAAACCGAGGAACTTCTGCGCCGAATTCGGCGTGCTACTATAGCAAAACAGAATGTTCAAGTTTTCAAGCCTAAACTTGATCATCGATATGGGACAGATAAAGTAACATCACATGCAGGCGCTAATTTCACTGCAACACCGGTCGAAAATAGCGCAGAAATATTAGAAACACTGGCTGAAGAAACCACTGTTATAGCAATTGATGAAGCCCAATTTTTTGATGACGAACTAACAGAAGTATGCACAATTTTAGCTGGAAAAGGTATCCGAGTTATAGTAGCTGGTCTTGATCAAGATTTTCGCGGCGACCCTTTTGGTCCCATGCCACTAATCTTAGCTCTAGCTGAACATGTTAGGAAACTACACGCCATATGCGTTGTATGTGGAAAGGATGCATCTAGGACCCAACGCATGATAGATGGCCGTCCAGCATACTATGAAGAGCCTACCGTAGTAGTTGGTGGAAGCGAAAGTTACGAAGCAAGATGTCGTATACATCATGATGTTCCACATAAAACTATCTAGAATCTATTGATAATATCTAACATGAACAATCCACTACTAGACACGGTCACTAACAATAATATTGATACACTAATTGACCCTAGAACTCTGCAAACACGTATTAGTGAATTAGCTAAAGAAATTACAATTGATTACCACAATAAAGAATTGTTGTTAGTCTGTATTTTGAGGGGTGGAGTAGTATTTCTAACTGACTTAATGCGACAAATTCCAACACCTCATCTTATTGATTTTATGGCCGTTTCGTCATACACGGATGGTAGAACAAAATCGGAAGGAAGAGTACGGATTACAATGGATCTACTTACGGATATCGAGCATATGAATGTACTCCTTGTTGAAGACATCGTAGATACTGGCTACACACTAAGACAGGTGCTCGAACTACTGAAAAGCCGTTCCCCAAGAAGCTTGCGTGTCTGCACACTTTTAGACAAACATGAACGCCGTGAGGTCGAAGTTTATATCGACTATGTGGGTTTTCAGATACCTGACAAATTTGTAGTGGGTTATGGCCTCGATGATGAACACGGTCACTGGCGAAATCTACCTTATATTGGTGTAGCACGAACATAACAATCAAATCTAAACTGTCGTGTATGAGCCAATTAAAATCTATTCCAACTGATATTCAATTGCCAGATATATATCACCAGGTTTGCAAAGCATTAAAAAAAGATGATTTTGCTAACATATGGTTGGTAGGCGGAGCTATACGATCAACTATTCTCAATAATCCGGTTGACGATTTAGATTTCGTCATTCAAGGAAATGCTCTTGCATGTGCACGACATCTTGCTGACAAACTAAATGCGGACTATTTCACGCTAGATGCCAAACGAGGAGTAGGGCGCGTTCTACTCAAAGACAAAGCGTCAACAGTAATCGACATATCACGCATCCACTCTAATGGTATTAAAGCCGATATGATGGCAAGAGATTTCACCATTAATGCAATTGCCATGCGATGCAAAGATCTCAAACAAATTATGGATCCTACTAGGGGTCTTGAACACATTCTTAGTAAGCAGATACACATGGTATCGGACCAGTCTTTCGCAGATGATCCGATAAGACTAATACGAGCAATAAGAATAGCAGTGCAGACCAATTTTCAAATTACACCCAACACTATAATATCAATTCGCAAACACGTTTCAAAATTGAGCCAAGTATCCACAGAGCGTGTGCGAGATGAGTTCATGCGATGCCTAGCTGGAACGAAACCAATTAAAGCAGTCCGTTTGTTATCACACCTAAATATGATGAGTTATATTCTTGTCGACTGGGATGACACTCAGATAGACCAAACTTTGTCTAAATTCCGTGCTCTGGAATCACTAATTGCAATAATATTGGGTAAACAAACACCTGATGCTGCCTGTGAATACACACTTGGTCTGTTTGCATCAACAATTGGACAATTTAGACCAGAATTGGAAAAGTACTTATCAGAAACGGTAGCTGACAAGAGCAACAGACGCCAGCGCTATCAACTAATGTATGTAGCGATGCTATTGCGATCACTATCAGTCACATCAAAACGTAAAAAGCTAGACAATCTACTAAGATTAAGTAAGTCAGAATGCACAATGATAGATGCAATGATGACAATCGAAAATCTTCCAGAAAACCTATCAATTGCAGAGAAAAGCCTACTTAGAAAACACGAATCCACATTACCTAATATGATAACTTCTCGAAAAGCTCGGGCAATACACAGATATTTTCAAAAGAACAGCACTGTAGCAATCGAAATAGGTGTTTTAGCCCTAGCTGAAATAATATCAAAATATGGCCCACAAATACCACATGAACTATGGGAGAAAAAACTGTCCGCTATGTTTTCACTATTAAACGGATATTTCGATCACTATGATCAGCTGATCCAGCCAAAAGACATTATCAATGGAAATGATCTTATACAAGAAGTTGGATATATGCCTGGAGAAAATATTGGATCAATCCTAAAACAAATAACCGAAGCACAAGCTGCCGGTGAAGTAAGCGACCGTGATGCAGCGTTGGAAATGGCACGAAGATTAAATACTACTTCTCACAATTAGTATATATTAGCCTTTACGATAGGTTGGAAGATGTGGCGGCACCTTGCTTATGGTAGTGATAAGTGTTATTATAACTACCATATTATGATACAGAATAACAGTGATATCTCGCTAAAACACGCTATTGACCAGTATAAACGTGTAATATCTGAAAGTCGCAGTCAAAATACAGCACGATCATACAGCCAAGCTATAACAAAATTTGTTGTTTTACTTACAGAAAGTAATATTAACCCAAATACTACAACAATTTCATCGTGTAGGGAATCGTGGATAATTGATTTTATTAATGAATTACGTGATTACTCTCCAGCTACAGAACAACTTTATTTAACAGCAGTAGTCGGATTCTATGAGTTTTTGGCATCCGAGTACGAACTTGAACTCAATTTAGCAAGAGTAAGAGCTCTTATTAGACGCCGTCAGAGACGTGTGCCGTTAAAACTACCCCAATTCCCACGTGAGAATATAGAAAAACTAATAGAAGCAGTCATTAACACAGCACGATTTCCACAAGATGATGACCGAGCCAACCTGCGAGTCCTACGTGACAAAGCATTCATACTAACCCTGGCAGATACCGGTCTCCGTATAAGTGAAGCCTGTAGCCTTACGCGCGGCCAGTATGACCGTAACGAGCGTCAGGCAGTAGTAATAATTAAGGGCGGACGTGAAAGCATCGTCAGATTCTCAGGACGATCACATCGAGCAATAGTGAATTATCTCGAGGCAAGAGCTTCCCTTGACGGAAGCACTGGTCGTGCGCTAACCAGCCTGCCAATATTTGCACGCCACGACTTGGGAAGCGGCTCCAAGACTTTACCTATTAAAACTGTAGGCGCCAGAAACATTATAAACCACTGGGTAAAATATGTACTCGGCGCCTCATTTATCGGCACAATTACGCCACACTCATTCAGGCACTATTTTGTTACAATCGTACTACGCGGCTCAGGCGGCAATTTAAAACTAGCACAAGAGCTCGCTCGACACAAAAGTATTGCAATAACACAACGTTATGCACACCTCACTGACGATGATTTAGACCGTGGCTACCACAAAATCTTCGACGATTGACAACTACACTCGTACCCACCTATAGTCAGTCTGTATACACGGAATATATAGTGTAGTGCCTATACGCAACTTTTAGTCAGGTTTCCGTTAATTTGTAGTTATAGTTCCCATAACAAAAGAATGGCGCGGAAATTGCATCTAAACTTTTGGTTGACCAACAAACTAAAAATTCAGAAAATATGGTGGGAAATTATGGATAAATCAACCAAAAGAACCTATATGAGCACCACACCTGGCAGGCATATATCCACTATTGAGCCTATAAAAGCAATGAACATATTCTCCTCGCTCGTTAGAGGATTGATGAGCTTAGTACGATACATTCTCTTTACCACGGTATGTGGTCTAGCTTTTTATTTCCTTTTGCGCAGCGTATAGCACACCGATACACCGATAAAACATAACTCATTAACATCTATAATCCCAGAATTTTCGAGCTATACTTACAGGTAGTTCGCCACTTAATCTTACTGATTCTTCTCCGTGCATAGCATTGACAGCAGTACCATACTGATGGAAGATAGAAATAAGATTACCATTTCTGTATGGCAAACTAACGGTCATTTCTATCAAAGACGCACTTAGATATCTTTGTATAGACGTGACCAGATTTGCGATTCCATAGCCTGATATACCTGAAATAGGCAAAGCGTCTGGAAATTCTTTGTGGATTTTGTCAGGCAGTTTCATGTCAATTAGCAAATCAGTTTTATTTAGCACCGTGACTATCGGTATGTTAGAAACACCAATATCATCAAGAGTTTTCAGCACTACATGAGCTTGTTCAATGCAACAACTATGGGTCACATCGATTACATGCAACAACAAATCAGCCTCGAGAATTTCCTCCAGTGTCGCTCTAAACGCAGCTATTACTGTTGCTGGCAATTTCTGAATGAAGCCAACAGTATCAGTAAGAAGAAAGGAACGCCCGCCCGACCAAGTAATTCTTCGGATAGTAGGATCAAGCGTAGAGAAAAGTCTATTAGCAATTAGAATATCTGTTTCGCTTAATCTGCTCAGCAAAGTAGATTTGCCTGTATTAGTGTAACCGACCATAGATACTACAGACACCTTGGAATTCTTCCGCCTTTTCCTATGATGGGAGCGATGAGCCCTAACCTTTTGCAATTCTTTCTTCAATTTTGTTATTCGCCTAGTTATTTCACGACGATCAACCTCCAGTTGTTTCTCACCAGGTCCACGCAAACCCACACCACCTATAGAACCAGTTCGTCCTGATGCTCCACCAGCTTGTCTTGCAAGGTGCTTCCATTGCCGAGTGAGTCTAGGCAATCTGTACTCATACTGTGCTAACTCTACCTGCAGCCCACCCTCTCTTGTATTAGCGTTACTAGCAAAGATATGAAGTATCAACGCTGTGCGATCCAAAATTTGAGTATTATCACCAACTATTTTTTCCAGTTCTCTTTGGTGACGCGGTGACAATTCAGAATCGAACAAAACTATATCAGCAGCTGTTGTTTCTATTAGGTCTATCAACTCGACAATTTTACCCGTACCAATGTATGTCGATGAATTTGGAACAGCAAGCTTCTGATATATACGCCCAACAACAGACATGCCAGCAGTATTAGCTAATTGCTCAAGTTCATCGAGCGAGTCATAAATAGTCAACATAGATGAAACTGTACGTAATTCAACCCCTACTAACAGCACTCTTTGTGTAGACACTGAAGTCGGAATAAGAGCCATCTTAGTCATATAGTGTATTTTACCCTAGCATGATAAACTATCAGACAAGTAAATCTACAAATTGAAATAATCAATAAATCCTCAGAATCCTCATGTTCAAAGATATACCACTAACTTTAGGTATCGAAGAAGAATATCAAATTGTTGATCCTGTGACACGTGATTTGCATTCATACATGAGCCAATACTTAGCAGGAGACCACCGTGTGATGACACCATCTGGACTAAAACCCGAATTGATGGAAAGTCAACTGGAGATGTCTAGCCATATTTGCAATGACATAAGTGCGTTACGTAATGAAATCATTAGAATGCGCAAAATAGCACGAGATATAGCCCAAAAGGACGGTCTGACAATTGTAGCAGCTAGTACTCACCCATTTGCAAAATGGTCTGATCAGAATATCATGCAAGGAGACCGGTACAGCAAATTGCTCGACGATTTTCGGTCAGTAGCCCAACAACTACTTGTCTTTGGAATGCACATCCATGTCGGATTTGGAGATAGTTCCAGAAATCAAGACATCATGATAGAGATAATGAATCAAATGCGATATTTCCTGCCACATATACTAGCGCTTAGTTCTAGCTCACCATTTTGGCAAGGACGTAACACAGGTCTTATGTCATATCGAAGTGTAGTTTTTGAAATGATGCCGCGCTCCGGTATACCCCCATCATTTCAATCGCATGGCGAATATGAGCAATATGTAGATATTTTGGGCCAAGCTGGTTCACTTGACCAAGATGACAACAACAAATATGATGCAACAAAAATTTGGTGGGATATCCGCCCACACCCAAAATTTGGAACGCTTGAAATCCGTATTGCAGACGTATGTACAGACATAAATGATACTATAGCAATTGCTGCACTAATTCAGGCAATCATTGCAACACTCTTGAAACTTCGCAGTAACAATCAGAGCTGGAGAACCTATCGACAGCATCACATAATGGAAAATAAATGGCGTGCAGTTCGGTATGGAACTCAAGGCAAATTAATTGATTTTGGAATAGGTCAGCAAATCGACTTCAGTCGCTTGGCTCAAGAAATCCTAGAAATTGTCGACCCAGTACTTGATAAATTAAACTCAAGGCAAGAAGTTCAGCATATAGAAAAGATAGTTGACCAGGGTAATAGTGCCTCACAACAAATAGCTGTTTACAACCAATCTTTAAAGCAAAATACCGTTGATCATGATGTTGCCTTACACAAGGTGGTAGATTACTTAGCTAGTAAAACAGTGAAGGGGTTATAATAAAACTCACTTTATTTTATTCTTCAAAATACCAATAGCGTCTAGTGCTCTTTCGGAATAAAGTCTATACCTTTCCCGCTTTGACCATTTTCTTTTGTCTCGCGGTGGTTCTAATGCTGGAAACAGACCAAAATTAGCTTTCATGGGTTGAAAAGTGTCTGGATCTGCATTTGAAACGTAATGACATAGCGCTCCCATCATAGAAATCGTTGGCAAAACTAAGAGTTCTTCGCCATCCATCAGTCTAGTCACGTTTATACCGGCCAACAAACCTGTAGCAATGTTTCCTGCATATCCCTCTACTCCAGTTATCTGTCCTGCAAAAAACAAGTCGGGCCGGACTCGACTCTGCAACGATTCAGACAGTACGTTTGGAGCATTGAGAAATGTGTTCCTATGCATCATGCCATATCTTGCAAATCGAGCCTGTCCTAACCCGGGTATCATACGCAATACTTCCTTTTGCTCAGGCCATTTCAAATTCGTCTGAAATCCAACTATATTGTATAGAGTGCCCGCCAAGTTGTCCCGACGTAACTGCACAACGGCATAGGGTCTCTTATCATCATAAGGAGAGATTATACCTACTGGTCGCATCGGCCCATAGGCAAGAGAGTCTTGCCCACGCTCAGCTAATATCTCAATTGGCAAGCAACCTTCAAAGAAACGATGTGCGCCAGCACGGACTCCTGACTCAATATCTTTTTCGAAGTCTCTTAAAGGTATCCTATCGGCTTTCAACAAAGCACTGACAAATTTACTGTATTGATCCTCGTTCATTGGACAATTAATATAATCACCATTAGAACCATTATCTTTTTGATACCGGGAAGCTTCAAAAGCCACCGTCATATCTATTGTGTCTGCGTAAACAATGGGTGAAATTGCGTCATAGAAATATAAATGGTCGGTACCAAGCAAACTGGCCAAGCTATCACATATCGATTCAGAGCTAAGCGGCCCACTAGCTATAACAGTAGGACCCGAAGGAATCACCTTCTTTTCTGATCTAATGACCTCAATATTAGGATGATTTTCAATCTTATTAGTCACCATATCAGCAAACGCCTCCCGATCAACTGCTAACGCGTTACCTGCAGGAACCGCATTAGAGTCTGCGCATTCAATGAGCAACGAACCTAAAGTGCGCATCTCATCCTTTAGCACTCCAGATGCCCTATCAGCTAAATTAGAGCCTAAAGAATTTGAACACACAAGCTCAGCAAGGGACGAGCCCGTATGAGCTCCTGTAGATATTTTAGGTCTCATTTCATACAAGCGAACCTTAACCCCTTTATTTGCAGCTTGCCATGCTGCCTCAGTACCCGCTAAACCACCCCCGACAACGGTCAATTCCTTACCCATAATCCCATCCTATTTCAACTATCTCGATAATCATACTACAATCATATATAAACAGGGTTTGGCACGCTTCTTGCATCCCCACATATAGTATGTTAAACTGATATTATTCATCTGAGGTCAATCTCATGCCTACGATTATAACTAAAATTGGACAATACCAGGGCGCAAGCACTAAACAGATGCCTGCTGCTCATTTGACCCGCACAATGCAACTTTTAGAAAAGACGTGCAATGAGCTCGACACAGAATTAGCAAACGAAATCAGTGAAAACCCAGCGCTAGAAATGGCAGAAGAATGTCGATGCCCAGACTGCAAACAAATTATTCCTTCATATCCCTGTCAGGTATGTTTGAATAGATTAAACGGTAGCGGACCAATTGTCTACGTTGCCCCAAGATCAACTAAAACTTATAGCAATGAGGAATATGATGAATATTATTCTACCGACAACAAATTAAAAGACCCAGAGACATTGTCCGAACATATACTCAAGCAAGTAGCACCTTCAGTTAGCTCCAATGAACGTAAAATTGCCGAGCACGTACTCGCGCGACTCAATGAACACGGATTTTTGATCGACCATCCGGCTGAGATTGCATCGTACCTACGTGTTAGCCTAGACAAAACAAAGAATGTCATCGAAATTATCAAAAGAGTTGACCCTATTGGAGTTGCTTCTCAAGACGTTATGGAGTGTCTACTGATTCAACTCGATATGCTAGAGCAAGACGGAAAAACCCATCCCCTAGCTCACAATCTTCTTACTAAGTATTGGGAACAACTCGGGAAGCGAGATTTTAAGACCATAGCTAGAAAATGCAATGTTTCAGTACAAACTGTTCGATCAGCAGCTCAGTTTATTAAACGCAATCTTTCCCCTTACCCAGCACAATCACACTGGAATAATGCCGCGAATGCCACTGGACGATATTTCCGTCCTGATGTAGAAGTCATGAAAAATCCACATAAACAGGATGGCCCTCTTGTTGTCCAAGTATTTTCAGCTGCCCAAGGATGGCTTCGTGTCAGTTCATCGGTAAGAACTATGGTAAACAAAATAGAAGATCCTGAGAAAAAAGATGAGTGGTCTGCTTACTTAGAACGCGCAGCACTATTCGTAAAATGCATGCGTCAACGCGATAATGCTATGAAACGCATTGTAAAACTAATCGTTAAGCGCCAACCTCAATTTATTCTAGGAACTGACAAAGACTTAATTCCGATGACGCGTGCAGAACTAGCCATTGAACTAGAATTGCACGAATCGACAATATCACGTGCTGTAGCAAATAAAACCATAGCATTACCAAATGGGCGTATAATACCTTTGTCTACGTTCTTTGACCGATCATTAGCAATTAGAGCTGCCGTACAAACTATCATCGATGATGAAACAACTGCCATGACAGACGAACAAGTAGCACATAGACTAGTAGACCATGGATATAAGGTTGCTCGCCGAACTGTCGCCAAATACAGATCAATGCTTGGAATTCTACCTGCAAACTTACGAGCGCGACAAATACCCCGAGCCGTGTAATGACGGCTCGTTCATACGAAAATAAGCCCTCGTCTTCTTCATCCCTGCTGTCCTTTCTATCTACGTCCCGAACTTCTGACAAATATCAACTACTGCATGAAAATATCAATCAGGCATTTCTAGTAGCTACTTTACCAAAAGGAAGAATTGTAGATGCCAATCTGAACTCAGTGAAAATGCTAGGTCACACTAGGATAGATCTCTGCAAACTAAAGCTAAGCTCACTTATTGATCATACCAACTTGCACAATCTATTCAACACAATTATTGCTACTCCTCCAGGCGCCCGAACAAAACGGATCAGGATGCCTATACGCACTCGTTCAGGAGAGAAAAAAGACTTCAGATTACAATGCTTTAGAAGCAACAACAACGAGCAATTGGTTCTAATTTTTGTATATGAGACAGAGGATGAAGCATCTTATCACACAATCAACAAAAATGATATTGGGCGTTTTAGTTCACTTGAATCGCTCACGAGTCTCATGCAGCACCCAGGTATTGACAATATAATGCGCTCGACCAGTATTTGTAAATCATTGTTGAATGCAGAAGAAGTAGCTATATATACTGCAGAATTAGAACCAGGTTTTGGACTACTTGCTACAACAAATTCCGACAACGTCTTCCCTCCCACAATACCTGCTACAGATGATGCTATAGGAACCACCCTTTTCACATGGAAAAATGGTTCTATAACGCGGTCTATTTTTGGAAGAATAGCTCGAAAAAAAGGCTATGAAGTTGTGCTGGTACAACCTTTAGGATATGAAGTCTCATGTGCGGGTATGTTGGTAGCCTTATTTAGAAAAGGTAAATTAATAGATGGCACCATCGAAATTCGCCTGTCTATTGCTGGTCGAATACTAACTGCATTATTAGAATTAGGAGGATATTGGCAATCAGCTGTAGTACATACAAGTGAAATTGAAACGCTAGAGCAGCATTGGCATACTCTCATGGAAACCACTGGAGATGGTATATTCTCTATCAGTAACAAAGGTGATATATCACGAGTAAATTCACTTGCAGGAACTTTATTGGGTTACCAATTAGATGAAATTAAACATATGCATATATCAGATGTACTAGTTGCGTCTCCACCGGTAGTAGGTACTATACAAAAAGCACTTGACCAACGCGAGACATATACTAGTCATTCTGTTTCTTTAATTCGCAGAGACGGAAAAGAAATAAACGTACTGCTTAGAGCAGTTCCTATGTACGATAAAGACAGAAAGGTTGCTGGAGGACTTATAGCAATAAAAGATAATAGTGAACACAAGGCAATGGAAGCTAAAACTCATCACTTAGAACAAAGAGCTCTACTAGGAGATTTGTCTGCTATTTTTGCGCATGAAATACGTAATCCACTTAATGGAATAACTACTGGATTACAATACCTACAAATGCAACTTAAATCGACTGACCCCTTACAGGAACCAGTTGAATCTATTCTTGAAGAAGCCACTCGAATCAACCGATTGCTCCAAGACATATTATTAATCGTAAAACCTACGGAATTGAAAATTGAGCAGGCCTCCATGCAAGATTGCATGTTAGCACTTGCAAATAGATGGCGTGAAAGACTACAGCGCAGAAATATTTCTATTGAAGTTGAATCGGTATCTACAACACCGTTGGCTCTAGCAGATGATGTTCAAATAGAGCAAGTAGTTACCAACTTGATTTCGAATGCAATGCACGCAATGGAACCAGACGGAGGAGCTATTACTATTACTGTACAACCTTCTAAGCCAGAGTCAAAGCTAAGAGGTAAACACGTTGTGATTAACGTTGGAGATACTGGTCCAGGTATGACTCAGGAAGTGCTAGATCGTATTTTTGATCCATTTTTTACCACAAGGCAGGCAGGCACTGGTCTAGGACTCGCAATATCTCAAAGAATAGTAAATGCACATAGGGGTACAATAACAGTCCAAAGCTGGCCTACAGTTGGAACAGTATTCACAATAGTTCTACCAGCTGCAAGACAAGAGGGACAAGCATAATGACCACTGTACTAATAGTTGAAGACGAGCCAACTCCAAGGAAATTTCTCACTAAGATACTTTCCAAGAAAGGTTATGAAAGTATAGAAGCTGAAAATCTTGCTATAGCACACAAGGTTTTAGACCAAGATGCTGCTGATATCGTACTTCTAGACATCAAGCTACCTGATGGCAATGGTTTTACTCTGTTAGACAGAATTGCGCAAGAAAGACCTAGTTTGCCAGTAATCGTAACGACTGGTTATGGAGACATCGATACTGTAGTTGACGCCATGCAAAATGGCGCCTTCGACTTCATAACAAAACCAATTGACACTGAAAGACTAATACGATCACTTGAAAATGCTGGTGACCAAGTAAAACTCTATCGAGAGCTAGCTCAGCTCCGTAAGGAACGTTGGTCGGATCAGTATTGGGTACAAAGCTCATCAAAATCAATGGATCAAGTAAATGACCTTATTTCGAGAGCAGCTCCAACTCCAGCTAGCGTATTGCTAACTGGCGAAACTGGTACTGGTAAAAGCCTGGTAGCTGGACTGTTACACGGACAAAGCCCCCGATCTGATAAAGCCTCCGTGACCATCAATTGCGCAGCTATATCAGATCACATGCTGGAAAGCGAACTTTTTGGTCACGAAGCTAATGCATTTACTGGAGCTGGGCCTAAGCGTAAATTGGGTTTAATGGAAGTAGCTGATGGCAGTAGTCTCTTCCTTGATGAAATATCTACTATGAAGGCTGACTTGCAGGCCAAATTACTAAGAGCACTAGAAGAACGCGTGATACGACGCGTTGGAGGCACAAAAGAAATAGCAGTAGATATTAGGCTGATAACCGCTACCAATAAAGACATCAAGAAAATGATTTCTGACGGTGAATTTAGGGAGGATTTGTACTATCGCTTAAATGTAGTAGAAATAGTGATGCCGCCATTAAGGGAGCGTACAGAGGACATACCCGCTCTCGCCGGTTCATTCATCAAAAGTTTATCTATGGATTTTGGTTCACAAGTGACAGGTGTACGGCCTCGAGCCATGGAAGCACTCACTGCACACAACTGGCCAGGTAATATAAGAGAATTGAAGAACGCAATTGAACGCGCCCTGCTCTTGTGCGATTCCAATCAAATAGATATTGGTCACCTACCTGAAGAGATCAAAAAATCAGCAAGCAGCAACAAGAGCAAGAAATCTAGTAAGTCCAAAAGAAAAAAGTAGTCACATTTATGCCAGACGGAAATTGCGCTTGGCATAAATGTTGCAACACCCCCCAACAAGCTTAAAAAGTTTAGATTTCATAGAGGCCCTCAAATGCCAATAACACTAGAAAATATCCGCCTGCTTATACCAATTGCCCAGCTTATATTTAGCGCCATATTTCTGGTTGCTGGACTAAGGAAGTTATTAGCTAAGGAATACACACCATCAGCACGTGCCCTAGCATCCCAATCTGCCAGAATAGGACAAAAGGGCTTAAGACAAAACGTTAGTAGTATTAGCCAGACAGCTTCTGCTCTACTAAACTCAGTCAATCAGCTCGTAAGAACTTCTGCCGGTGTTGGTGCCTTCTTAGTAATAGTTGGACTGTTTTTTATGATATCCGCATACTGGATAGTGAAATAAAGCCGCCTGATGCTTAGTACGTATCAGGTTACTCATAAAATCACAGAAGCACTACCTGAATCTTCATCGTCAGAAATATGTCGTAGGCTGCGAACAGAGCCTGCAATGCTATTGACCTGTCGGCATCCAGGTGTCTTAGATTCATTGTTGTCCGCCGATGACTTCGGTGAATTAGGTAACTGGACACCAGGCGTATTAGGATTACGTGCTATATCAAGCCTGATACCTGAAGCAGAACCTGATTCATACAATTGGCTTACAGAAACATTAGCAGGTAGAGAAAGATTGCATAATGCATACGAAGCCCTTGTAACAGGTAAAGTCATATCTCCTTCCTTCACCAACTCCGACACACTCGTTGTAGCAACTGAAGCTGCAGTTGCCCTCAGACAAGAGCTCGTTCAAAAAGATGACAAGTTAACTCAAATAGTTCAGGAAGCATCTAAATATCCAAATATATGGCGTTTGCCTCTTACGTGTCTCTATGGACTAATAGAGACCAATAAGTCTTTAATAGATAAATTGTTGACAACTGAACCTTTCAAACTCTGTGAACTTGCTATACACATTCTGGAGTCGAACGAAACACCTAAAATACAGTATTCACTATTAAAAACATCTTCTGAAAACCTCCCACCTAAAGCACTCTTGTGCCTCGCAGTTGTTTTGAAACAATCATCAGATCCTGAACTACACAAATTAGTAAGTGATAGCCATTTAGAAATACCTGACCTAAAACAAAACACTGAGGAACTGTCAACGTTTTCTGATACTACTGCTGAACACACAATGGAAAGCTTGTTAGCAATTGGTACCGACTCCGAATATGCGCTCGATAAATTGGCTGATACCCTGCAAGCTTCCCAGTCACTCACAAACAAATTAGCTATGCGACTTGGCAAAGCTGCACTTAAACAAGGTGATGCTGTTAGTGCGATTGCCGCCTTTGAGCAAGCTAAAGATTTCGGTGGGGATTTAACGGAATTATCTATTTACACTGCTGAAGCAAAAATTGCACTTGGAATACCGAGCGATGCACTGGAGATACTATCACACATTGACCATAAAACTCCCCGAAGTCAACTTGCTCTTGCTCGAGCATATTACTCGAATGGGGATATCGTGCTCGCCTCTGAAACTGCATCTGACATTATAGACTCCATTGATTCATCATCCGATCTATCAGAGTTGGCCAATATTTTGGGTTCAGCAGGTGCACATCAAGATGCTTCTCTTGCACTTGAGAAAGCTATACCTGCCTCAAAAGCACCTGCCAGTCTATTAGTACAGCAATCGAAACACTTGTTAGCCTGTGGACGCATACAAGATGCGCGTCAAACCGCATTTGAAGCAGTAGCACTTGAAACCGAATCGGCTGCGAATAGGATTGCTTTAGCAGAAGCTCTCACTTATAAAGATACTGTTATGGAGCCCAATTATGCAGAAGCACTATTGCATTGGGAGAAGGCCCTAAATATCAGGCCTGATGATTTCAATATCCAAATTCAATATGCAAGATGCGCACTCAACTCTGGGAATCCAGAAAAGACGCGTGATAAATGCAACAATTTTATATCCAATAACCAAATTGATGAAAATGCATCAGATCAGGATCGCGAAATTTTAGGAATAGCTCACACATTGCTAGCACAATCCTTATTACATCTAGGTGAAACCGAATTGGCTAGCCAAAACTTCCAGAAAGCTACTCAAATAGCACCTAAATCACCCGAACCATGGCAAGCAATTGCTTCATTCCACAAACTTCGTGAAGAATACGATAAAGCATATAGCGCACTAAAGGCCGGCTATGCCAACATTGGTATAGATGATAGCAGCAGCAGGGGTATGTTGTTAGTAGAGATTGGAGAGCTACAGTTAACTATGCAAGACAATGAAATGGCAATACAGTCTCTTAAAGAAGCTTCCACTCTGCAACCAACAGATGCTCACACACACCATCAATATGGGAAAGCATTGATTGCTCAAAACAATTATTTAGAGGCCGTCAATGTTCTAAAACAAGCATCTGAACTTTCTCCGTCCGACGGGAAAATATGGCATGATCTCGGAACAACTTATCAAGAAATTGGAGATACAAGTTCAGCGTTTGATTCTTTGCAAAGAGCACAAGCATCAGGTTTGAGTTCTAAAAGCTTATCACAACTCACCGGCGAAATAGCTCTTGAATTACAAGAATACGAAGTTGCTCGTGTCAACTTAGAACCACTAGTAGACGATCAGACTAACGACGTAAAACTACTATCCACATACGGAACCGTTCTAGAAAGAATCTCAGACTGGCAGAATGCTCTCAAAATATATCAAAGAGCAATTAACATAGACCCTGAAGACGAAAATTTATCAGCTAAGATTGGTGCCTGCTATCTGGCACTAAATGATTATAAAGCTGCAATGAGTACGTTAATTCCAGCAGCTAAAAAACACACATCTGATTTACGATTACAGAAAGCAGCATCTCAAGCATTTATGCAGGCAGAAATGTGGTCTGAGGCACTACCATACTTAGAGCAAGTTATCAATCTTGCGCCTGACGACACTTTATCGATAAAGGAAACTGCTAGAGTATCATCAAAAGCCGGAGATCAACAACGTGCTATAGAACTTTTTCATAGGGCAAGTGCACTGGATCCTAAGGACGCAAAAGTTCATAGTGAATTATCTAACCTTTATCAGAATGCAGAACGATGGACAGAATCAAAAACTGCCCTGGATAAGGCATTAGACCTTGAACCACAAAATGCCAAATTTCATAAACAAATGGCACATTGTCTTATTATGCTTGGAGAAGAAAAAGATGCATTAGATGTCTTAAACCAGGCAATCAATATTGATCCCGATAATATAGATGTACTAGGAATGCTCGGGGAATCACAATTTAAATCACAGCAATATCAGCATGCTCATGACACATTTGTCCGCGCTGCAAATTTGTCAAACAAAGAGGATAGTTCGAATAACTCATCACGAGCATCTTATTTAGCACGCGCTGGGGACTCTCTGATTAAGCAAAAACAGAAAGCCCAGGCTACTGCTCTTTGGCAAAAAGCTTTAATTGACGACCCTCAGAATGCAATATTACAGAAAAAACTGGGCGAAGTACTTATGGTTCAGGATCGATATGAGGAAGCCAGCACAGCTTTTGAAACCGCAATCGAAGTTGACTCAGCAAACACTAATGCTGTACTAGGAGCTGCTGAAGCAGCTATGGCAATAGGGGAACTAAACCGAGCTAAACGACACCTAAAAACTATTGGGGTTGACTGTTTTGAGTCAGCAGATACATCCTACCGTGCTGGACTCCTACATTTCCAGTTAGAGAATTATGATGCTGCTTTGACAGCCTTCAAAGTATCAATTGATCTGCTACCGGAAAGAGGAATATATAGGGCTATGTTAGCACGTGTACTATCATTGACTGCGAATAGTTCAACTGCAGCCACGGAAGCTGAGAAGGCACTATCCCATGCTCCAACTGACATTGACGTTCTTACAAACGCCGGGATAGTGCTGCTACAGAGTCAACGACGCAAAAGCGCATTAAAATCCCTGGCACGAGCTGTAGACTCCATCGACGCAAACCAAAACACACTGATGTCGATTGTAACAGAGCTAGTGCGTTCTCAGGAGCGCAGAAGATTGTATGAAAGAAATGATCTAAGATCAGACGAAGAACGGAAAATCATTGCCCTCGCTCTAGAAAGATTGGTGAAACTAGACTCTAACGCAATGGAAATGCAAGAATGGCTGGCTAGAGCTCAATCTCTTATTGGAGACATGGAAACAGCGATTCCTGCATTAGAGCTGGTTGCAAGTCAAACAGCGAGTGCCGAAATTTATTGTTCCCTAGCTGCCTCATATAGAATATCTGGACAATTAGATAAATCTGAACAAGCAGTACGATGGGTATTGGACCGACATCCTGACAACACAAATGCTCTGCTAGAGATTAGCAACATTTACTCAGTCCGTAAAGATTATGATGGTCAGCTTCAATCTATAGAACGAGCGATTTCCATAAATCCTAATGATGCTATAGCACAATACATGCTAGGAAAAACAAATGTACTGTTGGAAAATATAGAGGATGCTAAAATTGCTATAGAACGAGCTTTACAAATAGAGCCGGAACACTCCGCATGGCATTTTCAATTAGGAAGCCTATATAAGGAACAGGGTGAAACGGACACTGCATTGTCCCACTTGCACAAAGCAGTACAACTATCCTTAAACCAACAATTAGAAGATAGTACTGTCGT